>SLAT01000283.1 GCA_007126715.1 Roseinatronobacter sp. | reverse complement strand
TGGCGATGACAGCAGCCTTGGCCGGTCCGCCGGGTTTGCGGCCCGTGGCGGCAAAGGCCAGGTCAATGAAGAATTTGCCCGCGCCGGTCTTCTCCAGAAATGCGCCAAACAGAACGAACATGAAAACAAAGGTTGCTGCTACGCCCAGCGGAAGTCCAAAAATGCCCTCTTGCCCAAGGTAGAGTTGGCCCACCAGCCGGTCCACACTTGCCCCGCGATGTGCCAGCACACCGGGCATCCATTCGCCAAGGCCCGGCAATGCGCCGCGTGGCCCGGCCAAGGCATAAAGGATTGCCAGCGCCCCGATGATTGTCAGTCCAAGCCCTACCGCGCGGCGACTGGCCTCCAGCACGGCAATGATGCAGATGATGCCCACCATGACATCGGTCGATGTCCACCAGCCCGCGCGCGCGATGATATCGTCGAGATACCAGATGATATAAAAACCGCTTAAAAAAGCCGCCGTCAGAAAGCCTGCGTCTATCACCCATCCTAAGATGCCCCGCTTTCGGGTCTGGCCAAAGACCGGAAAGATGAGAAAGGCCAGAAACAGCACAAAGCCCAGATGCGCTGTGCGCTGGTAGAATAACCCTAACGGCTTGATTCCGGCCGTGTAGAGTTGAAACAGCGACAGCGCCACAGCCACAGCCGTAATCAGCCACAATACCGGTTTTGGCTGAAACCTGTCGGCAGAGCGCAGGTTGTCAGGGATAGTGCCACCTTCGACCTGATTTATGCCGGAGAGGTTTGTCGGATCGACTTGGGACGTCATCGGGCCAGCCTGTTATTTAGTAGATGTCAGAATAAGCGTCACGGCAGTTTGCAGCGGCAAGGCAATGCTCTCGTCGCCCGCCACCAGTCTGTGTCCGACTTCGGCAGCCCCGGTACGCAGCGCAAGGCGGTTGTCTGGCATGGCTTCGTTCATATCCATGATCCAGTAGCCGCCCCGCGGATCAGATGTCAGCCTGCCGCGCCCTTCAACCTCGCCAAGTCCGGCGGCAAAATCATGCAGGTAACTGCGCGTCAGCGTCAATTGCCCCGTGTGGTTCTCAAAGCAATCCGCAACCTTGCCAGCGGTCACGGAATGCGCCCAAGTCAGGCAGATTTCGCGCCCCTCTTGCATGGGGATAACGGCCAATACGACACCATTCTCGCCAAGTGCCTGCAACTTCGGATCGGCTATGGCCGGACCAGCCAGAAAGAGGGCGGCCACAATCAGCCGCCCTGCAAAGCTGCCCGTCACGGACGCTGATGGTCTTGCGCAGTTGCACCCACTTCTTCCAGATAGCGCAACGCGCCGGGGTGGAAGGGGATCGGGGTTGAATCGACTGTGAAATCGACTGTTGTATCATTGGCCGCCGGGTGGATGGCGATCAACTCATCAACATTCTCGAACATCGCCTTGGTGATGTTATAGGCCAGTTCCTCGTCCATATCGGCATGAACAATCAGGACATTCGGGGTCGAGATTGTCAGCACCGGTTCGGCCATGCCGTCATACATGCCTTCGCGCAGGGTATAGGGCGCAAAGGTCGGCTCTGCATCAATGGCTGCGGCGATCTGATCGGTGGTCAGCTCGACCAGACTGATAGAGCGCGTTGTTGCAAGGTTCATGATAGAGCTGGTGGGCGGACCCACACTCCAGAACCCGGCGTCAATATCGCCATCGCGCAGCGCATCGGCAGTTTCGTTGAAGTTCAGGCGCTGTGGCTCGAAATCATCATAGGTGATGCCATTGGCTGCCAGCAGCGTTTGCGCGCTGACTTCGGTCCCCGAACCTGGGGCACCCACGGACACACGCTTGCCGCGCAGATCCTCGATGCTGGAAATGCCGCTATCTGCCAGTGTCACGATCTGCACGGCATTCGGATAGATCGAGGCCAGCGCGCGCAACTCGTCAACCTGCCGCCCTTCGAAAGCACCTTCGCCATGAAACGCCTGATAGACCGTATCAGCCAATGCCAGCGCCAAATCCGAGTCGAAACGCGAAATCAGCGCGACATTCTCGACCGATGCGCCGGTTACCTCGGCGCTGGCGCTTGCGCCCTCGACATGATTGTTGATGACCTCGGCCAGACCACCGCCATATGGGAAATAGACGCCGCCTGTTCCCCCTGTCGCGATGGACAATTCCTGTGCCTGCGCAGCTTGGCCCATGCTAAAGGTTAGCGCCGCAACTGGCACCACCAGCGCACGCATCCCATTTACAAAACAGTTGTTCATTTTTTCCTCCATTGTCGAACTTGTACCCGAAGCGTCCCTAGCCCCTCCGGGAACACCTCATGATAGACACAGATTTTTCTGTCTGAAACAAGGTTTCATTCAGAAATTTTAACCTTTTGACGGGGTGAAGTTGACTGGTAAAATGGTTGACAGGTTCTTGGAGCAGGGCATTGCGCTGCGAAACAGGCCCAAATCAAGGCCCGTTCCAGACTTTCAGCGCAGCGCCTGTCACGCCAAGCACGGCCCCGCCCGCCGCGCGGGCATCATCGCGATCATGCGTGACTAGGATGACGGGCAAACCACGTGTGCGCGCTGCTGCAAAAACAAACTCGCGCATCTGAACGCGCAGGTCACTGTCGAGTTTCGCGAAAGGTTCATCCAGCAAAAGCGCGCGCGGGGCTGATAGCAGCGTGCGCATCAGGGCCACACGAGCGCGCTGCCCGCCAGATAGCGTGGCCGGGTCGCGCGGTCCCATGCCGGCCAGTCCGGCCTCTGCCAATGCCTGTGCAATTGCCTCTTTGCGGTTCGGGGTGGCCTTGGGCAGGCCAAAACCAAGATTGTCCGCAACGCTTAAATGCGGAAACAGGATGTCATCCTGAAACAGAATACCCAGTTTGCGGGCATGCGTGGGCAGATGCGTTATGTCCTGCCCATCCAGAAACACATTGCCGCTGGCGGTAAAGGCGGGCGGCAAGGCCCCTATTAAGGCGGCCAGAAGCGTGGATTTACCACACCCCGATGGCCCCATGATGGTCAGCACCTCGCCTGCGTCGACCTTCACATCAAGCGCGACCATGGCCGCGCCCTGATGCGATATCGTCAGTTTTTCAAGGCGCAGGCTCATGCGATTTGCATGCCCCGCCTGTTGCGGAAAAGCAAGGCAGGCACTACAAGGCACAGCGCAAAAACAGCCATCGGCAAGGCCATCTGCACCACGGCCCAGACCCCGATCAACCGCCTGTTCCCGGAAGAGGCCAGAGCGACCGCTTCTGTTGTGACGGTGCTCACGCGGCCCGCGCCTATCAGAACTGTCGGCAGATATTGCGCCACCGATGTGGCAAACCCCACCGCCACCGCGATCAGCAGGGCGCGCGTCAGCATCGGCAGGCGTATGGACCACAGCACGCGTGCGGGGCGCGCCCCAAGCGCTGCTGCCGCAAGCCCCGCGCGCGCGTCCCATGCGCGCCACGGGTCTGCCAGCGTCAGGTAGACATAGGGCAGCACAAAAACCAGATGCACCGCCATGACTGCCATGCGTGTGCCATCCGCACCCAGTAGCAGCGCAAATGTGGCAAGCCCCGGCAGAAAGGCGATTTGCGGCACGATCAGCGGCAGGTAGATCAGGCCCATCATCTGCATACGGTTCTTGCTTTGCGCTTGCAGGGCTGCGATGCTCAGGAACAGGGCGATAAGGGTGGCGCCGGATGCGATCACGGCGGTTTCAATCCCGATGCGGCGCAGGTTGTCGGCTTGTCCTGTCCAGTTGCGCAGCGTCCAAATGTCGGGAAGCAGGGCAGGGAAACGCCATAGCCCGGCGAATGACCACACCAGCAACCCCGCCAGCCCCAGCCCAACCGCCAGCCCGATGGCCAGCGCGCCTGCCGCGCCAATCGGGCGCAGTACCTTATCTGCGGCCACACCGCGCGCGCCCGCCGCTGCCCAGACTGCCCCCCAGCGCGCGACCAGCCCCTCTGCCAGCCGCCATGTCAGCAGTGCGCCGATGACCAGCGCCAGTTGCAACAGCGCGCCCGCCGCTGCCTGAAACCGCATGGCAAGGTCTGGATGTGTCATCCAGTCAAGGATCTGCACAGCCAAAGTGGGTGGGCGCGTTGGCCCAAGGATCAGCGCGACATCGACCACCGACATGGAATAGGCCAGCACGGCATAGACCGGCAGGCGAATTTGCGCATAGACACGCGGGCCCACGGCCTTCATCCAGCCTGTGACACGCCCATACCCGAGAGAGCGCGCGACCATCTGGCTGCGCAGGCTGTCGGTCTGGGGCAGGGCGGCCAATGTCATCAGCAACAGGAAGGGCACTTCCTTGATCACCAGACCCGCCACAAGCGCCAACCCCCAAGGGTCATTGACGATCAGCAGGTCCGGTGGGCGTTCCCAACCTGTAGCCCAAGGCGAAATCCCGCGTGCGATCCATCCTGACGGTGCGATCAGATAGGCCAGCCCGAAAGCTGCGGCGGCATGCGGCAGCGACAATAACGGCGCAAGGGCACGCGTGATCCATGTGAAAGAGCGTGTGCCCTGCCATGCCGCGACGATCAGCAAGGTCACCACCAGTGACAGGGCAGTTGCCAGCACACCGGTGACAATTGACAGGCGCAGTGCCTGCCCCAGCCCCGGCCAAGCCAGCAAGGCGCGCCACGGCGCAAGGCTCGGGTCATTACCGCCCAAGGCGGGCAGATAGCCAAAGGCCGGGCCAATCACACCGATCAGCCCTGCCAGAACTGGCAGGGACAGCAGTGCAAGCGCGGCCCAAAGCCCGAAACGTGCCGGATTACTGGCTTGTGCCATATCGCGCGACCCAGTCTTCCGCGATACGGGTCATCCAGGTCGGGTGCGGCTCTGGCAGGCCGGTTCCCATCTGATCGGGGGCAAGCGTGGCAATGCCCAGATCCAGCGCATCAAAGCGCGCGCGGTCTGCATCCTCTAGCAGGTGCAAGCCCAGAACTGTCTGAAACCCGAGAATATCGGGGTCTTGCGCGCGGGCTTGTATCGCTGGGTCGAGGATCAGATTGGCCAGCACCAGTGCGCCTTCGGGATTGGCCGCGTTATAAGGGATCGAGAGGTAAGATGAATTTGCCAGCGTGCCTTCCTCGAAAACGAGGGTGCGCACTGTGTCTTGCAATTCGCCATCCGCAATCGCGCCAGAGGCCCGACCGGGGTTGAAGGCAAAGGCAATGTCGATCTCTCCATCTGCAAGCAACTGGCCCAGCGCGGGTTCATTCGCCGGATAGGCGCGCCCCTGACGCCACAGGTTTGGTGTGATCTCATCCAGAAATGTCCAAAGGGGCGCGGTCACTTCGTCATAATCAACCTCGTCGGCGGACCCCATAAGGACGGACGGGTCATCCAGCACACCATAAAGCGCCTGTTTCAGAAAGCTGGTGCCAAGAAAGTCGGGGGGTTGCGGATAGGTGAAACGACCGGGGTTTTCTGCAATCCATGCACGAAGCGCGTCCAGCGAGCGTGGTGGTTCGGGCAGGGTGGCGCTGTCATATTCGAACACCATCTGGAACATGGCCCAAGGGCTGCCATAGCCTTCGACTGGCAGGGTGAAGTCAATCTCGATTGCGGGGTTTGCCTCTGTATCCACAAGCGACCAGTTGGGCAGGGACTCGGCGAAGGGGCCAAATAAAAGCCCCTGATCTTTCATTGACGCGAAATTTGCCCCGTTGATCCAGATGACATCGACCGCACCGCCGGTATCGCGCCCGGCCTGGCGTTCGGAAATGACGCGGGTGACGGCATCAGCGGTATCGGCCAGCCGGACATGTTCCAGCGTGACCCCGTAGCGCGCCTGCAAATCTTCCCCGACCGACGAGATAAAGGCATTGATCCGCGGGTCGCCCCCCCATGCGTGCCAGTAAACTGTCTGCCCGCGCGCAGCTTCTACAATGCTCTCCCAATTGGCGGGGTCAGGGGTTTGGGCATGTATCGGCGACATCAAGAGAATGCCGAGCGCCGAAGTGGTCAGGTATTTTTTCATCAGAGATCAATCCCGTGTTGTGGTTCACCGGCTTATACGTAGCTGGATATAGATTTGTTTCTCGAAAAGCGCAGCCCAGATCGTAAGGCATTGTTCTGCAGCATGAAGAAAGCCGCCTTTGCGCGCCTTCATGCAGGGCTTGGCAGGATGCAAGCCCAGATAATGACGATGCGCCGCGCCCGTGTGCGGTACGTCCGTAAGCCGCTGATGTCAGATCAGCGTGCGCGTTGAGCTATAGCCGTGCCATCAGAAAGATCGCTGGCTGGATAAAGAATGACGCGCGTGCCTTCGTCCAACCCGTCAAGAACCTCTGCCTGCCCATCCGAAAACCGCCCGAGGGTGACGGCATTGTGCCGCGCCTTGCCTGCCTCTTCGACAAAAACAGCCCATCCAGCGCCATCGCGAAACAAGGCGGCTTGCGGAACGCGCAACAGCTCGTCTTCTTCCCACAGGATCACGCGCACATGAACACGAAACCCTTCGCCAAGACCCGCGCGCATGTCAGGTGGGCTTAACAGGTCAAGCCGTGCGCGCACGCGTTGTTCTTCGATCCCCAACGCCGAGACGCGCGTGAAAGCCGCAGGTTCGATGCGCCTTAGCCGCGCCTCCAATGTGCCAGCTCCCCCCCAACGCTCGATCACGGCATGAGCTTCGGGGGGGACTTGCACCGCATCGGTCGAGAGCAGATCAAGCACGATCTCCATCTCTTCCAGATTGCCGATTGTCAGCAGCGGGGCACCTGCCTGCACCAGTCGCGCGCTCTGATCAGTTACAGACAGAACAATCCCGGTTTGTGGCGCGTATATGCGCAGGCAGCGTTCGCCAGGTAGCATGCCATCGGGCAGCCCGGTTTGTGGCCCCATCAGCTGCGCCTGCGCGCGGTTCAGCGTCGCATGGTTCAGTTCCAGTTGCGATTGTGCAGAAGCCTTTGCTTGAACAGCAGCTTCATAGGCGGCCTCTATATCTTCCAGCATGCGTTGGGGAATAGTCCCGCGTGCGGCAAGTGCGCGACCACGTTCCAACTGTGCCTCGGAATAGGCAAGTCCGCTTTCGGCCTGACGGAGATTGCTTTCGGCCAATGCCACTGCGGCCTGAGCCTCTGCCACTGCTGCTTCGGCCTGCGCACGGCTACGTGCATCCATGAGAGCGGGGTCCGCTGGCTGGATTATGGCGACCACCGACTCGCCCGCAATGACGCTATCCCCCACTTCGACGGGCGAGCGTGTCACATTGCCTGTGATTGGCGCGGTGATGGTATAAGGCGCACGCACTCTGGTCACGCCCTGTGCCTCGATTGTGCCCTGCATTGGCCCACGGGTGACAATCTCCAGATCAACCTGTTGCGGTTGCGGCCAAAGCGCCCAGACCAGCGCGCCGAGTGCTATAGAACCAGCAAGTCCAATTCCGAATGTTCGCATCATGCCCATCTTGCCCTCTTTCAGTCCCGCGCTTTCAGTGCTGTTGCCAGATCGACCCGGTCCAGCCGTCGTCGCACCATCAAAGCCGCACCAGTTGCGGCCAGAAACACTGCCAGACCCGCCAATGCAAAAGTGCGTTTGGTGATATGGAAGGGGATCTGGAACATGTCGGTCGACATCGCCTCGACCAACCCGACAGCAAGCCAATATCCCAGCCCCCAACCTACCGGAATAGCCAGCAATGTCAGAAGCACCATCTCTCCCACAAGAACATAGCCAACCTCTGCCCGGCTGAAGCCAAGCACGCGCAGGCTTGCCAGTTCATAGCTGCGTTCGGATAGCTGGATACGGGCGGCATTATACACAACGCCAACCGCGATCAGCACCCCGATCAGGGTGTAGATGGCGACCATCGTCAGCAGGTTCTCACTGAGCGAGGCGTCAAATTGTCGGCGCAACTCGGCCCAGTCGGACAGTCCGGCAATGGCTGGCGTCTGCTTGATTGCGGCGTGCAGATCATCCATCTGGTCAGACCGCACAGCCAGATGGATCATGTTCACCTGTGCGGCACTGTCCATCGCGGCGAAAAGGGCCGCGGCCGAAATATGGGCCGCTTGTCCCATGCCCTGCGCGATGATCTCGGCCACCGGCAGACGCAGCACAGCACGCGGGGCGACCAGCATTTCAAGGTGCAGCTCATCACCTACGCGGATGTCCAGCGCGCGGGCCAGCATTTCGGGCAAGACCAGCCCGTCAAGCCTTGGCTGCACAACCTTGCCGGAATCATCGACCAGCCGTGACAGTTCGGCATTCGGGAAATGCCCTTGCAGCGATGTCAGGCGCGTGCGGTGACCGTGGATCGCGCGAACGGGCATTGCATAGGCCCCCTCGGCGTGCAGAACGCCCGGCAGGTTTCGCGCGTCGCTGATAGCTTGATCCGTCTGCGCATTGGCCAGCATCAGCGTGACCTGTTGGCGGTTGGCCTGCTGGAATACGCTGTCGGCAAATTGATCGACGGCATCGAAGATGAAATAGCTCATCACCAGAACACCGACCGAGGCTGACACCCCGAATAGCGTGATTGCCGCCCGCCCGGGCCAGCGCAGGATCGAGCGGAAAATCATCATCGTCGTTTGGCGCAATCTGAGTGTCGCCAGCCAGCGGTCGGCCCTGCCGCGCGCGAAATTGGGCGGGGCAGGGGGCTGCATCGCCTCTGCCGGGGGCAGCTTGAGCGAGGACCAGACCGCCCGCAGCCCGCCCAGAACCGTCGCTGCAATTCCCAGAAGGGCAGAAATTACCAATGCCTGCGTTCCCCATTCGCGGATAATGAAGGGAAAGCGGAAGAAATCGCCATATAGGCCGATCATTGCATCGGCGATCCACCAGCCAAAGCCCCAGCCCGCCAGCACCCCGATGACCCCGATCAGCAAGGCAAGTTTCAGATAGTGCCCGGCAATCTCGGTCCGTCCATATCCCAGCGCTTTCAGCAGGCCGATCTGTGTGCGCTCCATCGCGATCAACCGGCCCAGCACCATATTGACCAGAAACGCCGCAACAATCAGGAAGATTGGTGGAATGTAAGCGGCCATCGCGCCCAGTTGTTGCAACTCGCCGTCCAGAAAGGCGTGCGAAACCTGCCGGTCACGGCCATAGGCACCTGTGCCGCCATATGGGTCCAGCAGTCGGTCCAGTGCCGCGATCACTGCGCGCTCGTCTGCGCCACGGGTCAGTCGCAACACAACCTCGCTCACTGCACCGGTCATATCCATTGCCGCCGCTGCGGTTGCTTCATTCATCCAGATCAAACCATAGCGGCGATCATCCGGCATCATGGCACCCGGGGGCATGGTGTAGATGAATTCAGGGCTGAGCACCCAGCCGCTGACAGTCAGTTCCCGTAATTGACCGTTCAGGACGGCCTTGAAGCGGCTACCAGGGGTCAGGTCATGGCTTTCGGCAAACGGCTCTGCCAGCGCGACCTCATCGGCGCGGTCGGGGTAGGGCAGGCGACCGCGACGCAGAAGCGGCAGGTTCATTCCCGGCCCGGCTTCGGGCAGTGACAGAATACGCCCGGTGGCAGGCTCGCTCATCCCGTCAATGTCAAGCACTGCTTGAAAGCTGACCCGCCCCTCGGCCTGGGCCACACCGGGGATCAGGCTTGCGGCCTGCACCAGATCGGCAGGGGCACGGGTCGCGCCAGCAAAGACATCGGCAAAGCGGTGACGTTCATAATAGGCCGCCTGGGTCTGGATCAGCGTGGACTGGGTTGCCTGAGCGCCCACCAGAACCATGATTCCACAGCCCAGCACCAGCGCTATTGCCAGCACCTGCACCCAGATCCGGCGCAGGTCGCGCAACAGTTTGCGGTCCAGCGCGTTCACCAGCTTATCTCCGATGGCAGCACGCGTTCGGCATTGGCTTCATCGCGCACCAC
The DNA here is from genome assembly GCA_007126715.1 of Roseinatronobacter sp. Classification (GTDB taxonomy): domain Bacteria; phylum Pseudomonadota; class Alphaproteobacteria; order Rhodobacterales; family Rhodobacteraceae; genus Roseinatronobacter. Next base: position 711 of record SLAT01000283.1, on the reverse strand, counting down.
CTTGCCATCGGCCAGCACGACCACACGATGTGCAATACGCTGGATACTGGCGTTATGCGTGATAAGGACTGTTGCTGTGCCAAGGTCACGATTGACCTCATGGAGCGCCTCAAGAACCTGAATGCCGGTTTTGCTGTCGAGCGCCCCTGTCGGTTCATCGCAAAGCAGGACATCCGGGCGTTTGGCGATAGCGCGGGCAATCGCGACGCGCTGCTGTTCGCCGCCCGATAGTTCGGCCGGAAAGTGGTCCATTCGGTGGGCCAGACCCACCCGCTCCAACGCTTCTTCAGGAGACATTGGATTTAGCGCGATTTCGGTTACCAGCGCCACATTCTCGCGTGCAGTCAGGCTGGGCACGAGGTTGTAGAACTGAAACACGAACCCTACATGATCGCGCCTGAAGGCGGTCAGTTGCCTGTCAGTGGCTTGGGTCAATTCAGTGTCCCGAAAAAAGACCTTACCCCCCGAGGGCAGGTCCAACCCGCCCAGAATATTGACAAGCGTCGATTTGCCCGAACCGGATGCCCCGAGAAGCACCACCATTTCGCCTTCGGAAAGTTCCAGATCAACGCCGCGCAGCGCCCACACCTCTACTGTGCCCGACCGGTATACCCGGGTCACGCCCTGTGCCCTGAAGACTGGCAAGGATATGCTTGTGTCACGCACCATATGAACAGAATATCACACGGTGCCGCCTGACACATGAGCCAG
>SLAT01000240.1 GCA_007126715.1 Roseinatronobacter sp. | reverse complement strand
TGGCGCTGGGCCTGTCGAATGTGGCGCAGATGTTTGATCCCGAGGTGATCATCCTGTCGGGCGGGCGTATGCAATATGACTACCTCTATGCGCGCGAAGTGCTCAGCGAGATGCAGGCCATGACCCTGACAGGCGCGCGCCCGCCCGCGCGGGTAGAGATACATTCATGGGGCGATCTGGTCTGGGCGCAGGGCGCGGTCGCACTGGCGCTGGGTGCGCTGACAGAACAACTTCTGGGCCATTCGGCCACGCGGGGCAGCGCGGCATGAAGGCCGCATCGCTGGCGCTGTTTCTGGCAGCAACGCCTTGTCTGGCGGATATGCCCATATTCGAGGATGTCAGCCACAAGATCCCGCAACACCATTATGCTGGCGGGTGGGAGTATTTCGTGGGTGGTGGTGTTGCGGCCTTCGATTGCAGTGACAATGGCCTGCCGGACCTGTTTCTTGCCGGGGGTGAAGGGCCATCGCTTCTCTTGCGCAATCAGGGTGACATGCAGTTCAGCCCGCAAGAGGTGCCGCTTGACGGGGTCACCGGCGCTTATCCGCTGGATATGGATGGCGATGGCGTGTTGGACCTGTTCGTGCTGCGGGTGGGGCCAAATGTCGTGCTGCGGGGCTTGGGAGATTGCGCATTCGAAGATGCGACCGAGGCGCTGGGCATTGATGCGGGGCAAGGCTGGTCAACGGCGTTCAGCGCATGGTGGGACGAGGGGGAGAGGCTCCCGACCTTGTTTGTGGGCAATTACGTCGATCGCGACGACCCGGAAGGGCCGTTTTTCGCCTGCGATGACAACCAACTGATGCGCCCTTCGGTGCAAGGTTACCTCTCGGTGCCGATGACACCCGGATTCTGCCCGCTTTCGGCGCTTGCGGCGCGCGATGCGCGGGGGCGCATGACCCTGCGGCTGTCCAATGACCGGCACTACTATGTGCGCGGCGGATATGAGCAGATGTGGGACATTGCCGATGCGCGCTATCTTGGGCCGGAGGATGGCTGGCAAGAGCAGATGCTCTGGGGCATGGGGATTGCCAGCCGCGACATTACCGGCAATGGGCTGGCGGATGTGTACCTGACCTCTATGGCCGACCAATTGCTGCAACTGGCGCAGAAAGATGGCACTTACCGCACGGCCCCTTTCGACATGGGGCACACAGCGCATCGCCCCTTCACGGGGGATGACGGTCGCCCCTCTACCGGATGGCATGCGCAATGGGGGGACCTGACAAATAACGGGCGGGCCGATCTGTTCGTAGCCAAGGGCAATGTCGACCAGATGCCCGATCTGGCCATGTCAGACCCCAATAACCTGTTGCTGCAAGGCGCGGATGGGCATTTTACGGAAGCCGCACATCTGGCAGGGGTGGCTGATCCCGCGCGTTCCCGCGGGGCGGCGCTGGTGGATCTGACCGGCGACGGGCGACTGGATCTGGTGGTGGTCAACCGCCGTGCACCCGCGCGCGTGTACCGCAATGTGACTGAAGATGTGGGTAACTGGCTGGCGGTGGATTTGCGCATGGAGGGGGGCAACCGCTTTGCGATTGGCGCGCGCGTTCATGTCGAGACGGCGCAGGGTGGCCAGTGGCAGGAAATCTCGGTGGGCGGTGGCCATGCGGGAGGGCAGGCAGGGCCGCTACATTTCGGGCTGGGCCAGACCGAACGCGCGTTTGTCATCGTGACTTGGCCGGACGGCCGAGAGAGCCGCCGGGAGATTGAGCGCGTGAACCAGCGGATTATCCTGACACCGAACGGCTAGTATTCATTACCTGTCAGATGGCTCCCGTTCCAATTTGCTTGTAAGTTGAGGTTTATAGAGTCCGCTATGCAGGACCTTTCGGACATCTGCTGCATTTGCATCAAACTACATAAGCCGCCGCTCGCCATATCTGTTGCGAGCGGGCGGCGGCTTTGCACAGGAAGTTAAAGAATATCTTTTCGCTTACACCGGCGTCGGTTGATTCAAGCTCAGCAAATTATAGGTTCGGCCTCACGATCAGAAGCCCTATGATCGCAATACAAGCCAACGCTACAAGCGCAAAGACTATCCCGGTGACAGTCAAGCCGACAAAGTCGGAACTTATTCCGAAGGCAACAGTGCCTACAGCGGGACCGGCGCGAAATACCGTTCCATAGACGCTGAGTACGCGGCCAAGCCGGTTTCGAGGCGTATTAAGTTGGACGAACGACATCGCGACGATGTTGGAAAAAGTCATTGCTGCGCCATGCAGCACCAGGATTAAAAGAACAATCGGGAACCAAGTTGACACCGAAAAACAAAATAGGGTCAACGCAAAAGCGATAGTGCCAATTGTCAATTGACACATTGCGCTACGATGACTGCCAGCTGAGGGAAATATCAAGGCCCCCAATATCGCCCCAATCCCCAACGCCGCGTTCAGCATTCCAAGACCTGAAACGCCCCTCTCAAAAACCAACTCCACAAAAGCGGGAAACAATTCTGATGCTGGTCGTAGAAGCACACCCTGAACAAGCTGTATCAGGATAGCTGCAAGGATCAGCGGCATAGTTATGAGGCCAAGAATAACCTGGCGGGTTGGCACCACTTCGACTTTGGGCATGGCCGGTGTGTCGAAGCTACCTGACGCCATTGCTCGATCAGCGCTATGAGGGATGTTTCGTAGTCGATAGAGACACAGCAGAAAGCTGACATAAAGCAGCACGGATATAAACAATACTGCCGCAACCGATCCCACGACCATTATTGCTGC
>SLAT01000232.1 GCA_007126715.1 Roseinatronobacter sp. | reverse complement strand
CACCATGGCAATCACATCGCGCAGGTGTTTTTCAAGGTAATTGGCAGCATTCACCGACAGGGTTGAATCGTCCACTGGTGCACCGTCAGAGATGACCATCAGAATGCGCCGCGCCTCTGGTCGGGCCATCATACGCCGATGCGCCCATTCCAGCGCCTCGCCGTCGATGTTTTCTTTCAGCAGCCCTTCTTTCATCATCAGGCCCAGATTGGGGCGCACGCGCCGCCATGGCGCATCGGCCTGTTTATAGATGATATGGCGCAAGTCATTCAGGCGGCCCGGTTGCAGGCTGCGCCCCTCTTGCAGCCAGCGTTCGCGCGATTGCCCGCCCTTCCATGCGCGGGTGGTAAAGCCAAGGATCTCGACCTTGACATTGCACCGCTCCAGCGTGCGGGCCAGAACATCGGCGCAGATTGCCGCAATGGAAATGGGCCGCCCCCGCATGGAGCCGGAGTTGTCCAGCAAAAGGGTGACCACTGTGTCGCGGAATTCGGTGTCTTTCTCCTGCTTGAAGCTTAGTGGGGTGGTCGGGTTCGCCACCACCCGCGCCAGACGGCCAGCATCGAGAATGCCTTCTTCCAGATCGAACAGCCAAGAACGGTTCTGCTGTGCCTGAAGCCTGCGCTGCAACTTGTTCGCAAGCCGCGACACAGCCCCTTTCAGGGGTTCAAGCTGCTGATCCAGATAGGCACGCAAGCGTTCCAACTCTGCCGGTTCGGCCAGATCCTCGGCGCGCACTTCTTCGTCAAACTCGGTGCTGAACACCTTGTAATCGGCACTGGCCTCGGAATGGGGCGGGGGCGGAGGTGGCTCTAGCGGGGCGTCGGCCTCTGGCATCTGCGCCTCGTCGGACATCTCGTCATCAGACTGGTCATCCAGCGCAACATCGGCCTGCGCGCTGTCCTGCGCTGGGCTATCCTCGTCGCTGTCTTCGTCCGACTGTTCGTCCTGTCCCTGGCTATCAGGGTTTTCCGGGTCTTCTGCCTGCTCCTCGGTGTCGTCCTCGCTGGCGTCATCTTCGTCCCCGGCCTCATCTGGGTCGTCGCCAAGCTGATCGCCATAGCCAAGATCTTCGATCATCTTGCGCGCAAACCGCGCGAAGGCGCCCTGATCATTCAGAACTTTTTCCAGCCCATCCAGCGTGCCACCTGCGCGTTCCTCGATAAAACCGCGCCACAATTCCAGCACATGGCTGGCGCCTTCGGGCAGATCGCGGCCTGTCGCCAACTGGCGGATCATATAAGATGCGGCAACCGAAAGCGGCGCATCCTGCCGGTCACGAATCTGGCTGTAGCCCTTGCGGGTCGCCTCATGCGCGATGCGCGCGTCGATATTCTTGGACGTTCCGGGCATATGGCGCGCGCCAACAGCCTCGCAGCGGGCTTCTTCCATTGCCTGATACAGGTCGCGCGCCATTTGCCCCTGAGGCATGTAGCGGGCGTGCAGGCCATCGTCATGATAGCGGTGGCGCAAGGCAAGAGTATCGGCGGTGCCGCGCGCCAGCAAAACCTCGTCGCGGGTCATGCGCCGGGTGACCTGCGGCAATCGCATGGAACCGCCGCTCATACCCGGAGGGTCAACCGAGTAGGTCACCGTCAACTCTCGCGCATCCGCCATCGTGCGCGCGGCCTCGGAAAGTGCCTTTTTGAAAGGATCGGCAGGATTGTCGGTGCGGGTCATGCGCGGGTCCGGTGCTTGTACAGTCTGGACCGAGAGATAGACCAGAGCAGCAGGAAAAGAAAGAATTTCGCGCCACTTCTTTGGCGCAAATCACAGCAGGGCCAAATATCGGCCACATTACCCCATAGCGCATATGGCGCCAAAACTGCCCGCGCGCGAGCGCCCCTTTCCGCCCCAAGCAGAAAACGACATCGGAAATGACGCAAACAGGTATAGCTGAATTTCAACCATTCAATTCTTAGTTGATATCCTGCATGTTTCTGTTTGAGTTCCCTTTTCCCATCAAAGTTATTCATTCTTAACTTTTGCATCGAATCCGCTTTCCGGTATTTAAAAAACCCAGAAAAAAAGGGATTTTTGTGAATTCAAAACAATTCTTGCATTTTTTTCTTTATCTGTGCGATTATTGGCAGAATCGATTTTTATCACCACTATGAGCCATTGAGGGTAATCATGACTGATCTCAGCACTCTGTCACTTGATGAGTTAAAGAAACTGCAAAAAGACGTCACAAAGGCGATAGAATCCTACGAGGAGCGTGCGCGCAAAAAAGCGCTGGCAGAGGCAGAGGCCATTGTTCGCCAGCACGGGTTCACAATTGATCAGCTTTTTGGAAAGGCTCCGAAAGCGACGCGCGCGCCCGTGGCGCCGAAATATGCCAACCCGAGCGACCCGTCCCAAACGTGGTCGGGGCGTGGACGCAAGCCTCGTTGGATCATTGCTGAACTGGAGTCGGGCAAAACGCTTGAAGATCTGAGTATTTGATAAAACGAATGCCAAGCTTCCGGTCGGCATTTCACTTTGCGACCGACATGTATTCTGCGATGAATACGCGAAATATCAGCCTCCTCTCCGCTGGGGTGGCTTTTTTCGCTCTTCTCGCCGTGTTTCCTGGCATCGCAGCGCTGGTCTCTGTCTTCGGTTTTTTCGCCGATCCGCTCATGATTCAGGACCAGCTTTCCTTGCTACAGGATCTGGTTCCGCCTGCGGCCTTTACATTGATGAGCAATCAGATCACGCGGCTTGTCTGGGCGAATGAAGGTGTGCTT
>SLAT01000246.1 GCA_007126715.1 Roseinatronobacter sp. | reverse complement strand
TGAATAGCCCCCCCCCGAGATGAAAGCCTTGGTGCCATTCAACACGTAGCCCTCATTATCGCGCGCCGCCCGCGTCTTCAAAGCTGCCGCATCTGAGCCAGATCCAGGCTCGGTCAGGCAATAGGACATGAAACACTCCAGCCCGACCACGCGCGGCAACAAGTCCTGTCGCATCTGGTCTGACCCGAATTTGTCGATCATCGCCGCGCACATATTGTGGATCGACAAAAACGCCGCAACTGACGGGCAGGATTGCGACAGGGCCTCGAATATCAATGTCGCATCCAGCCGCGACAACCCCGCGCCCCCCGCTTCCTCGCGCACATAAAGCCCGCCAAAACCCAGCTCTGCGAATTTTCTCCACAGATCTTTCGGGATCGAACCTTGTGCCTCCCAATCGCGGGCAAAAGGGGCAATATGCTCTTGCCCAAAGGCCAGCGCCATATCGTGTATGGCCTGAGATTCTTCGCTCAGATTAAACTCCACAGCATCCTCCCTGCTTCAATCCGATCCGTTTAGTCCTTGAATCTTTCTGTAATATTTCACCTTTGCCCAAATATCCTGCGGGGGTGAATTGGCGCGCCAGCGCCAAGAGGGGGCCGCACAGGCCCCCTCCCTCTCGATTACTCCATGGCCTTGAAGTTGAACGCGGCACCTTCCTTGATGCCGGAAGGCCAGCGCGATGTGACCGTCTTGGTCCGGGTATAGAACTTAAAGCTGTCTGGCCCGTGCTGGTTCAGATCACCAAAGCCCGATTTCTTCCACCCGCCAAAGGTGTGATAGGCCAGCGGCACCGGGATCGGCACATTGATACCCACCATTCCGATGTTGATCCGGCTGGCGAAATCGCGCGCCGCGTCACCATCGCGGGTAAATATCGCCGTACCGTTGCCATATTCATGATCCATCGCCATGCCGATGGCCTCTTCATAGGTCTTGGCGCGGACCATCGACAGAACAGGGCCAAAGATCTCCTGTGTGTAGATGTCCATATCCGTGGTGACATGGTCAAACAGATGCGGTCCGACGAAGAATCCCTCCTCATAGCCCTGCAAGCTGAAATTGCGCCCGTCGATGACCAGTTCAGCACCCTGCGCAACTCCGGTTTCCACCAGTCGCAGGATATTCGCTTTCGCCGCCGCAGTGACGACAGGGCCGTAATCGACATCATCGCCACCCGTCCAGGGGCCGACTTTCAGCGCCTCGATCTTGGGGACAAGCCGTTCGCGCAAAGCCTCGGCCGTGCCTTCACCCACGGGCACCGCAACCGAAATTGCCATGCACCGCTCGCCCGCCGCGCCGTAACCTGCGCCCACCAGCGCATCGGCGGCCTGGTCCATATCCGCATCGGGCATGATGATCATATGGTTCTTGGCACCGCCAAAACACTGCACGCGCTTGCCGTTCGCGCAGCCCCGCGAATAGATATATTGCGCAATCGGGGTAGAGCCGACAAATCCGATGGCTTGCACCGTTTCATTGTCAAGGATCGCATCGACTGCGTCCTTGTCGCCATTGACGACCTGCAACACGCCATCAGGCAGTCCCGCCTCCTTGAAAATCTCGGCCAGCATCAGCGGCACAGACGGGTCGCGCTCGGAGGGCTTCAGGATCATCGCATTCCCACAAGCCAGCGCCGGACCCATTTTCCAAAGCGGAATCATGGCGGGAAAGTTGAAGGGCGTGATCCCGGCAACAACACCCAGCGGCTGACGCATGGAATACATGTCAATTCCGGGGCCAGCGCTATCGGTAAACTCGCCCTTCAGCAGATGCGGCGCGCCAATGCAGAATTCGATCACTTCCAGCCCGCGCTGGATATCGCCTTTCGCATCGACAAAGGTCTTGCCATGCTCGGATGACAGCTTTTCGGCCAGCTTGTCCATGTCACGGTTAATAAGGCCGACTGCTGCCATCATCACCCGCGCGCGCTTTTGCGGGTTGGTCGCGCCCCACTTGACTTGGGCTTCTGCGGCGCGGGCCACCGCATGATCCATCTCCTCTTTCGAGGCCAGCGGGACCCGCGCCTGCACTTCACCGGTCGCCGGGTTGAATACATCAGCAAAGCGGCCGGATTGGCCTGCAACTCGCTGTCCGTCAATCCAATGCGAAAGTTCTTCCATCTTATCCTCCTCAAGGTGGTTCTGGCGCATGATAGGCTTGCAATTTCGCCTTGGGAATAGGGAATTCTCCAAATTAGTCTTGCAAAAACGCAAGAGCATGGCAGTGTCGCGATCATGATTGACTGGGATGATATGCGCGTCTTTCTGGCGCTGGCACGGATGGAAAGCCTGGGGCGTGCGGGCCAGCAGCTGCGCCTTGACCCTGCCACCGTGGGACGGCGCGTCGCGCGTCTGGAAGAAGGGTTGGGGCGGCGCCTGTTCACCCGCTCGCATCAAGGCTATGCGCTGACCGATGAAGGGGCGCGCCTGCTTCCCCATGCCGTCGCGGCAGAAAACACAATGGCCGCCGCCGCACAGGAAGCAGGAGAGGCCAGCACCGGGCTAAGCGGCCAGATCCGCGTAGGTGCGCCGGATGGCTGCGCCAACTATCTGCTGCCCCAGGTCATCGCCGCCATCTGCGAAGACAACCCCGCGCTGGATGTCCAGATCATCGCGCTGCCACGCGTCTTCAACCTGTCACGGCGCGAGGCAGACATGGCCATCGGCGTCTCGGCCCCGCAGACCGGGCGGCTCAGCGTGCAGAAGATCAGCGATTATCGGCTGCATCTCGCCGCCTCTAGCGATTATCTGTCGCACCATCCGCCCATCAAGAAACTTGCCGATCTGCGCCAGCATCGGATCATCGGTTATATTCCCGACATGATTTTCGACAGCGAGCTGGATTACCTGTCGGAATTGGGGCTGGAGCGGGTGGCGCTAGGGTCCAATTCGGTCGCGGTGCAGTTCAATTTCATCCGGCATGGTGCGGGACTCGGAGTGGTGCATGATTTTGCCTTACCCTCTGCTCCGGGGCTTGTGCGCATTCTGCCGGATCAATTCAGCCTGAAGCGCAGCTTCTACCTGATCCGTCATCTGGATGATCGCCGTGTCAGCCGCCTCAACCGCTTTGCCGAAATCCTGCACAAGGCGATCCGCAAGGAACTCGCCGCACTGGAAGGGGTGCAGGAATAAGCCTTGCCGTGGTCACTGCATCCGTTTCGCGTTGCTAAGCTCGTGGAATGTCGAATCGAACCGCAGCCGGCCTTTTTCGGTTCCAAGCACAGCGCGCAGGAATCGGGCAATTTCATCCCGACCAGTCTCCAGCTGGAACTGTGCGCCGCAAGTCACACCTTCGGTCCAGACAATCTTGACCGAGAAAATTGTCCCCTTTGCATGGATTTTTACGATCTCGCCAACAGCGACATTCTTGACGCCACTTAGTTTGATACCCTCAAGCGACACATCCTCAATACGAATAAGATCACTTTGCGTACCCCTGATAATCTGACCCGTTGCACTCGAAACAAAACGCTTACCGTGACGCATTAAATGCTTCCTTTTCAAATGCAGAAAAGGTAGCGGCTATTTCTTTAAAAATGGTTAACAGGTCCCGTCAGCGACCTCGGTCACAGCGCAATCTCTGCCCAGATCGGCACATGGTCGGACGGTTTCTCGCCTGCACGGACATCGCTATCGATCCGGCACTCCCGAAGCAGGTCGGCTGCATAGGCGTTGAGTAAAATATGATCGATCCGAATACCGTCGTTACGTTCGAACGCGCCCGCCTGATAATCCCAGAACGTATAATGCCCCGGCCCATTGGTCCGTGTGCGGAACGCCTCTGTAAAGCCCAGATGCAATATACGGCGATAGGCTTTGCGCGACTGAAGCCTGAATAGAGCGTCATCGCGCCACGCGTCAGGGCGGGCAGCATCCTCGTCTTGCGGGATGATATTATAGTCGCCCATCACGGCCAGCGGCATTTCCAGCGCCAGCAATTCGCGCAAGCGCGCCTCCATCCGGGCCATCCAGTCCAGCTTATAGGCGTATTTTCCACCCGCGACGGGGCTGCCATCTGCCTGCAACTCCACCGGGTTGCCATTGGGCAGATACAACCCCACCACACGAAGCGCACCTGCCCCAGTGCTGACTGTCGCCTCGATCCAGCGCGCCTGCGCGTCGCTTTCATCACCGGGCAGGCCCCGCGTTACATCTTCCAGCGGCAGTTTCGACACAATCGCAACGCCATTGAATCCCTTCTGGCCGTGTGTCTCAAGATTGTAGCCCCGGTCTTCGATCAGCGCGCGCGGGAAGGTCTCGTCTGTCGACTTTATCTCTTGCAACACCGCAAGATCAGGCTGCGCATCATCCAGCCAGCGCGCAAGCGCCGGGCCGCGGGCCTTGATACCGTTGATATTGAAACTCGCGATCTTCATGTGCCTTGCCCTGTATTTGCTTGGGCGGACACTGCCACTCCAGGCTGCGATCGGCAAGTCTGGAAGTAAAATGCATAGTCTGTCCATTTTCTTGCCAGAAATACTCTCGCCGAAGGCGGCGCGAAGCGCGGTTTGCGAAGCGATTAAATTATGATCTTTTTGTTTAATATTTATGCGCGCCACTCCCCGCCAAGGCCGGTTGGCCGCGCAGGCAGCCAGCACGGATTGCGCAGAGCATCAGCAAAGAGACATCAGGTGTCTGAGAGGATGCCGATGAACGCACAGTCAATGCTCAGGTCGCACCAGCGCAGCACAGGTCATGCCAGTGCAAGTTTTGCGCAGCGCTCCGGTCGTGCTGCGCTTCGGGATCTGCGCCAGCAAGGATCGGCCAAGGCGATTGTACTGGCCCCTTCCGAAATCGTGTTCCTCAACACCTCTGGCGGGCTGACAGGGGGTGACAGGCTGGAATACTACCTGTCGCTTGACGCGGGCTGCCGGATGACCGCCACAACGCAGACTGCGGAACGCGCTTATTGCAGCACATCCGGGCCTGCACGCATGTTTGTTGACATGAAGCTTGGCGAAGGCGCGCATCTGGATTGGCTGCCACAGGAAACCATCCTGTTCGACACTGCCCAACTGCGTCGCCGGACCTGTATCACTCTTGCTGCCGATGCAACCTGTCTGATGGCTGAAACAGTGGTTCTGGGGCGCGCCGCAATGGGCGAGGCTGTGACCGCGCTGGATTTCCATGATTGGCGACATATCCAGCGTGGCGGCACCCCTTTGCATCTGGAAGCATTGCTTTTGAATACGGCCCGCCTTGCTGCGGGCGCGGCGGGGCTGGATGGGGCGCGGGCATTTGCCACGGTTGTCATGGTCGCCCCCAATGCCGCCGATGTCCTTGGGCCGGTGCGCGCAACCCTGAATGCAACTCAGGTGCGCGCAGCAGCCTCGGCATTAGACGACCGCCTTGTGATCCGCCTGATGGCCCCAGATGGCTGGCCCCTGCGCCGCAAGCTTGCCGAAATTCTGACCCTGCTCCGCCGCGCGCCCTTGCCGCGCGTCTGGCAAATATAAGGAAGGTTTGATGTTCCTGAACCCCCGCGAAAAGGACAAGTTGCTTGTCTCTCTTGCTGCAATAGTCGCGCGAAACAGGCTTGCGCGCGGCGTCAAACTGAACCACCCCGAAGCGATTGCGTTGATCACCGATTTTGTGGTCGAGGGTGCGCGCGACGGGCGCAGCGTCGCGGATCTGATGCAAGCGGGCGCGCATGTGATCACTGCTGATCAATGCATGCCGGGCATCCCGGAGATGATCCATTCCGTGCAGGTCGAGGCCACATTCCCCGATGGCACCAAGCTTGTCACGGTCCACCATCCGATCCGTGAAAAGGATTAAGCCATGATTCCCGGACAAATCATCTGCCCCGAAGGCGAGATCGAGGTCAATGCAGGCCAACCCGTCACCACACTGGAAGTGTCCAATACAGGCGACAGGCCGGTACAGGTCGGCAGTCATTACCATTTTGCCGAAGCCAATATCGGCCTTGCCTTTGACCGAGAGGCAGCACGCGGCAAGCGGCTGGACATTCCCGCAGGCACCGCCGTGCGCTTCGAGCCGGGCCAGACCCGCGAGGTGCGTCTGGTCCCCTATGGCGGGGGTCGTGTGGTTTACGGGTTCAATGGCAAGGTTATGGGGGCGCTGTAAATGTCATACAAGATTGGACGCGACGCCTATGCCGATATTTATGGCCCCACAGTGGGCGACAAGGTTCGTCTGGGCGACACAGACCTGATTATCGAGGTCGAGCGCGACCTGATTGCAGAGCGCGGCGGATACGGCGAAGAGGTGAAATTCGGCGGCGGCAAGGTCATTCGCGACGGAATGGGCCAAAGTCAGGTGACCCGCGCGAGCGGGGCGATGGACACAGTCATCACCAATGCGCTGATCGTCGATCACACAGGCATCTACAAGGCCGATATCGGCTTGCGTGACGGGCGCATCCACAAGATCGGCAAGGCCGGCAACCCCGACACGCAACCCGGTGTCGATGTGATTATCGGCCCCGGCACCGAGATTATCGCAGGAGAGGGCAAAATCCTGACCGCAGGCGGGTTCGATGCGCATATCCATTTCATCTGCCCTCAGCAGATCGACGATGCGCTGCATTCCGGGCTGACAACGATGCTTGGCGGCGGCACAGGCCCGGCGCATGGCACGCTTGCCACCACTTGCACACCGGGGCCTTGGCATCTGGGCCGGATGATGCAGGCGGCGGACGCGTTCCCGATGAATCTGGCCTTTGCGGGCAAGGGCAATGCCTCTCTTCCGGCTGCGCTGCATGAACAGGTGCAGGCAGGCGCGGCCGCACTGAAACTGCACGAAGATTGGGGCACCACACCAGCGGCTATTGATTGCTGCCTGTCCGTAGCCGAGGAAACTGATATTCAGGTCATGATCCACACGGACACGCTGAACGAATCCGGCTTTGTCGAAAACACGCTCAAAGCCATCGCGGGCCGCACGATCCATGCCTTCCATACCGAGGGCGCTGGCGGTGGTCATGCGCCTGACATCATAAAGGTGGTCAGCAGCCAGAACATCCTGCCCAGTTCGACCAACCCGACCATGCCCTATACTGTCAACACGATCGAGGAACATCTCGACATGCTGATGGTCTGCCACCATCTGGACCGCAAGGTGCCCGAGGATGTGGCCTTCGCCGAGTCGCGCATCCGGCGCGAAACGATTGCCGCCGAAGATATCTTGCATGATATGGGTGCCTTCTCGGTCATCTCGTCGGACAGTCAAGCGATGGGCCGCGTGGGCGAGGTGATCACACGCACATGGCAAACCGCCCATAAGATGCGCCAGCAACGTGGCCGGTTGAGTGAGGAGACGGGCGATAACGACAATTTTCGCGTTCGCCGCTATATTGCAAAATACACCATTAACCCAGCCCTCGTGCACGGGATGAGCCGCCATATTGGCAGCATTGAGGAAGGCAAGCGCGCCGATCTTGTGCTGTGGCACCCTGCGTTTTTCGGGGCCAAGCCGGATATGGTGCTGATGGGTGGCTCGATCATCGTGGCGCAGATGGGCGACCCGAATGGCTCTATCCCTGTGCAGCCCATGCATTCACGGCCCATGTTCGGCGCATTCGGCCGCGCGGTCGAACGCTCTGCGGTCGTGTTTGTATCCCATACGGGCCAAGAGGCTGGCGTGCGCGAGACACTCGGTCTTGCCAAGGATACGCTCGCGGTTGAAGGGTGCCGGGGCATTCAAAAATCGGACATGCGGCTGAACAGTGCGACACCCCATATCGACGTGAACCCCGAAACATATGAAGTGCGCGCCGACGGCACCTTGCTAACCTGCGAACCAGCGCAAAGCCTGCCTTTGGCGCAGCGCTACTTTCTATACTAAGGGGCCAACGGATGCGCGCAATGCAACATGATAAATGTGACCTTTCTGCACCGCAGCAAAATGTGAACAGGGCAGCCGCATCAAGCACACAATATTCATGTTATATGTCTATCAGGGAGGGTGTCTTATGCCTGATGGAGATGCCGATGTCGCTTCGTCCCGCAAATTCACGGCTTAGCCCGCGCCAGTCCTTGCAGCTTGACTGGTTCCTTGCCGGTACTGGCCTTGGCTGCAACCCCGCGCTTGACCGTCCCGCCCGCGAGGCAGAATTCGCACGACTCGCTGCCCTGCCCGATGGGGCATTGCAATCTATGGGATTGTCGCGTCAGGACCTGCCCGCTCATGTTTACCGCGACCTCTTTCACACAGGTGTCTTATGACCGACCTTCCTCCCCTGCGCCGCTTGCTGAAATCGAAACCCGGTCACTGCAATGGGTCCGTGATCCTGGATTATGATGCGCGCCTGATGCGCCGCAAACGCCTGATGACAGCACAGGGGCGCGGGTTTCTGGTCGATCTGGCCGAGGTCACCAATCTGGATGAGTGGTGGGGGTTCGAGCTGGAAGATGGCACCACGCTGGAAATTGTGCCCGCAGACGAGAGTCTGGTCGAGGTGACAGGTGATCTGGCGCGTCTGGCTTGGCACATTGGCAACCGCCACACACCCTGCCAGATTGAGGAAAACCGGCTTTTGATCCGCCATGACCATGTGATCGAGGCAATGCTCGCGCAGCTTGGTGCACGGATGCGCCACCTGACAGGCCCCTTCACTCCAGAGGGCGGCGCATACGGGCACGGGCGCACGATGGGCCATGATCACGGCCCGGCACAAGACCATGCCCATCACCACGACCACGACCATGACCATGACCATGCACATTAACCATGCTGGACACTGAAACCCTGACATTGCAGCACTGGCTATCCCCCGCATTCCCGACAGGTGCGTTCGCCTATAGCCACGGGTTGGAACAGGTCGTTGCCCGCGGTGAGGTTTCGGATGCAGCCGCGCTAGAATGCTGGCTGGCTGATGTGTTGCGCTTTGGCAGCGGCTGGCAGGATGCGGTGCTGCTGGCTTCTGCACTGCGTGACAGCGCTGATCTGGATGCGCTGGATGCCTTGTGCAGTGCGTTGCAACCCTGTGCCGAACGCATGCAGGAAACACAGGAACAGGGCGCCGCTTTTGCAAGGACAGTGGTGCAGATCACGGGCCGTGAGCTCTCCCCCCGCGCGCTGCCCATCGCCGTGGCTGAGGCGGCCTTGCCCCTTGGCTTGCCGCTGCAAACTGTGATCGCGTTCTATCTGCAGGCATTTCTGACCAATCTGGTCACAATCGGCATCAGGCATGTGCCTTTGGGACAAGGCGAGGGGCATGGTGTTCTGGCGCGCTTGCTGCCACTGGTGCAAAGCACCGCCGAAGCCGCCAGCCTTGCCTGTCTGGATGATCTGGGCAATTCTTGTCTGGGCGCGGATATGGCCGCAATGGAACATGAAACCAAGGAAATAAGGTTGTTTCGGACATGAGCAAACACGGTTCCAGCAAACATGGCCCTTTGCGGGTTGGCATTGGCGGCCCGGTCGGCGCAGGCAAGACAACCTTGACTGAAAAGCTGGCGCGCGCGCTGGCGTCGCGCTGTTCTATGGCGGTTATCACCAATGACATCTACACCCGAGAGGATGCGGATGCGCTGCTGCGCGCGCAAGTGCTGCCCGCAGACCGCATTCGCGGTGTCGAAACAGGCGGTTGCCCCCATACGGCCATTCGCGAAGATGCCAGCATCAACCTAGCCGCTGTCGCGGATCTGACCCGCAAAATCCCGGATCTTGACCTGATCCTGATCGAATCTGGCGGCGACAATCTTGCCGCGACCTTTTCGCCGGAACTGGCAGACGTGACAATCTATGTCATCGACACGGCGGCGGGGCAGGACATCCCGCGCAAGCGTGGGCCGGGATTGACAAAATCTGACATGTTGGTCGTGAACAAGATCGATCTCGCGCCCCATGTCGGCGTTGATCTGGCGCAGCTTGAGGCTGATACAAGATCCGCCCGAGGCCCGCGCCCGTATGTTTTTGCACGCCTGCGTGACAATTTCGGAGTTGAAGAAATAGTCGCGTTCTTGCAACGCGAAGGCGGCTTGACCTTGCAAAAGCCTGCCGCCTGACAACAGCGGCAGGCATATCAGAACCCACAAAAACCTTGTGACACGATCAGTGCCTCGGCATTCCGGTAGCTTTACTGACTTTGCCGGTTTGCTCTTTCGAGCGGCATGCGAACAGGACGCTATCGCTATTCTTTGAAGAAATACGCAAAAGTATCGGGCAGCCGAACCAGGGCACAGGTCAGACCCCTGCGAGCGATTCCTTCGTATGCGAAATTGCATTTCGAAGTGCGTCCTTCAAGCGCTGCGTTGTCAGCGGTGCACGCAGTGTTGCATCGCAGATTGGCGCACGCTCTCTTCCCAGATCATCGCCGCGAACCTCGGACGAGACAAGGATAATAGCAATTTCAGGATATCTGGAGCGGAAGTTATACAACGAGTCCACCGCATAGATAAGGTCATCAATCGCATCTAGGTTCAGGATTACCGTGGAGTATTCTCGAACCAACACTGGTGTTTTGGAGAAAAAATCAGCAACTTTACCAAATGAAAAGGTCGCAACATCGATCTGCGTCAGCATTTCACACATACGCATTTTCACTTGCGGATCGAAACCAAGCAGAAGAACATGCGCGTCCTGAACCGG
>SLAT01000012.1 GCA_007126715.1 Roseinatronobacter sp. | reverse complement strand
TTTCGGGAGAAAGGCAGCCATGACACGCAAACCCCTTGTTTACACAGTGTCGGCGCTACTCGCGGGCGGTCTGGCCGCAGGACTGTGGGCGCTGGCCGGCCTGCCGCTACCTTTTGGCCCGGACCCCGACAGGTCCCGCTCTCCAACCGGGCGGGTGGCCGAGACTCCCCAGCGCGCGGGTGATCCACAGGCCGGGTACACGGCGCTGGTCAATCAGCCCTATGTCAGTTGCGGCATGCCTTATTCCGCTTATCGCCGCATTGCCCCTGAAACCGACCCTGCAATGCTGCTGCCGGGCCGCACCGGGCGCAATGCGGAACTGCCATATTTCCTGACAGCGCATGTCAATGATGCGGGCGTCGAGGTGGTCTCGAATAACTGTCTGGTCTGCCACGCCGGGCGCATCGGGGATGAGGTTGTTGTCGGGCTGGGTGATGCTTTTGCCGATTTCACCACTGACCCGCGCCAGCTTGTCACGCAGGTTGGCCGCTATGTGCAGGGGCCAGACGAAAGCGCGGCCTGGCAGCTTTGGGCAGACCGGATTGACGGGATCGCGCCCTATATCCAGACCAGCACGATTGGAATGAACCCCGCCACCAATCTGAGCTGGGCCTTGATGGCGCATCGTGATGCGCGCACGATGGCGTGGTCGCAAGAACCGCTGCTTGACCCGCCCCCGAACACACCTGTTCCCCTGCGCACCCCGCCCTGGTGGTGGATGGGCAAGAAAAATGCGATGTTTTACACCACAATCGGGCGCGGGGATCATTCGCGCTACATGATTTTCGCATCAATGCTCTGCGCGGATAGCGTCGAGGAACTGGCCGAGATTGACAGCTATGCGCCTGATATTCGCGCCTATCTGGCTGACCTGACACCGCCCGCCTACCCCTATCCGATCGACCGGCAACTGGCCGCACAGGGGCAAGACCTGTTCATGTCGGAATGCGCCAGTTGTCACGGCACCTATGGCGACACACACAGCTACCCCAACCGCGTCGTCCCGCTGGATGAAATCGGCACTGACCCGCTTTATGCGCGAACCATGACAGATGGCAGCCTTGATCGCTTTTATGACTGGGTAGATCGCTCCCCTCATGGCGGCACAGTGCGTGCAGCCCCGGCCGAAGGCTATATCGCGCCCCCGCTGGACGGGATATGGGCCGCAGCGCCCTATCTGCATAATGGATCGGTCCCTAACCTCGCGGCACTTCTGGACAGCCGGTTGCGCCCCACCTTCTGGCGGCATGTCACACCACAGGACTACGACCCCGAGGCCATGGGCTGGCGCAG
The DNA here is from genome assembly GCA_007126715.1 of Roseinatronobacter sp. GTDB lineage: Bacteria > Pseudomonadota > Alphaproteobacteria > Rhodobacterales > Rhodobacteraceae > Roseinatronobacter. The sequence goes on along the minus strand of SLAT01000012.1, from coordinate 1,458 downwards.
TGAAACACTAGAGGCAGGCAAGGATTCTGTCCCCGCAGGCCCGGAAAGGGCGCGGGTTTATGACACCACACGTCCCGGCTATGGAAACTCGGGCCATACATTCGCTGACCGGCTCAGCGATGCACAGCGGCGGGCGCTTCTGGAATACCTGAAAACGTTGTGACAGTCACCCTGACACAGGACATGCATCAGCCCGCCAACAAGTGCCGTGGCCCTCGCATTCAGACAGAGCGCCCAATTCCGAATGCGCTTTTGTTTTGGTTGCAGAAAAAGGTTGATGCAAGTCGCCAGGCCGCCCCTTCGGCGCGACGCTGCGCGACCAAACCCTCGGAGCTATCGCAGGGCATCTTCTGTCAAGCTGCGACAGCCTGCAATGCAGCAGCTGGTGTTCGCCACCTGACGAACGATTCCTGCGCCCTCTGCGATGCTTTCACGAGAGGCTGATATGCGGACTTTGCAGACATAGCGAGGCCGGGTGCAAAGCCGCGCAGCGCAGGGCCGCGGTGCGGCGATCCAAGGTTTACTCTGTAGTGCTTTATGCTGGCCAAATCCCTGAAAGATCAAATCTTTGCGCTGGGGGCAGCCCAATCGCCGTGCCGTGGGGGCGGCCCGGCGATGCGCGGCGGCCTTCGGCCTTGATTCCGCGCAACTGAGAGTTCGCAACGCCCCCAAAAGCTGTCATTGGAGAGCGTGTCTTGGCGGGCGCACCCTAGAACACCGCGCGTGCCGCGCTGGTCAGCGCATGATGCAAGCTTTGCGCCGAGGAACGTGGCCCATAGACATGTATCCCCTCTGTCCCACGGATCACATAGCAGCCAAGATGCTCGATGACACTGCGCCGCGCCGCACCCTGGCCCAGCTTCGCCAGATCAAGGTTGCACAGGCGTTCAAACAGCCGCTCAAGCCCGTCACCGGTGATGTCAAAGCGCACCCATGCATCACTTTGTTCGGTCACGCTGGCACAATCGCCCAGCTTGGCAGACAGCATCGCGGCAAGATCTTCGTGGCTGTCGTGAGGCGCTTCCACGATCCAGATATGCGGACCGGTCCAGAAGGCACTCATCACAGGGCCTTGCGTATGGGCTGCAACACCGGGGATATCTGCGCCCAAGACGGACGCAAGGGCGGTGCTACAGGCTTTTTCCTGCCCAAGCCGCGCCGCGACAGAGGCCAGCGCCCAATCGGGGGCCTCGGTTATCGTAACGGGGCCAATGCTGTCCTGCATTGGCGTGGTGCCTGCAAGGGCGGTCAGGGGGGCCAGATCATGCACGAAGTCGTTCTCCCTCTGGGTCGATGAAATGGGCCGAGACGATTTCGACCTCGGTATCATCCCCTGTCAGGGGCGAGGCTGCGCGCAGCACATCGCCCATGCGTTCCTCACCCGCTTTCAAAAAGCCGATGGCGATATAGGATTTCAGACAGGGCGAATAGCAGGCCGAAGTGACATAGCCCAGGTCA
>SLAT01000311.1 GCA_007126715.1 Roseinatronobacter sp. | reverse complement strand
CATTGGACGGCTTCGGGCAATTCACACGCTCCGAACGCGCGGCGCTTGGCGCGCTGGTCGATTATCTGGACCTGACCCAGCGCGGCAAGCTGCCTTTGTTGCAACCCCCCGCCCGCGATGCGGCGGAAGAACTGGTCCAGATCGACGCAGCCACGCGGCGCAATCTGGAACTGACGCAATCCCTCTCCGGCACCCGCGAAGGCGCGCTGCTCCATGCGATTGACCGCACTGTCACAGCGGCGGGTGCGCGACTTCTGGAACGCCGCCTTGCCTCGCCCTCGCGCAGGCTGGACACCATCATGGAGCGTCAGGCTGCCGTGACCTTCCTGCATGGCAAAACCCGTTTGCGCAGCGAGCTGCGCGCCGCCCTGAAAGAAGTCCCCGATCTGGACCGCGCGCTGTCGCGCCTGTCGCTGGACCGGGCCGGACCGCGTGATCTGGGTGCCATCCGAAACGCCATTGCGCAAGCGCTGGAAATTGCAGCCCTGCTGGACCAGCAGGAGGCACCTGAACTGTTGGCAGAGGCAGCACTGGCGCTGCAAGGCCATGACGCGTTGCTTGACCTTCTGGACGCCGCCCTCATCGCCGCGCCCCCACTTCTGGCGCGCGATGGCGGTTTCATCGCACCGGGCCATGACCCGGACCTGGACGATGCCCGAAAACTGCGCGACGAGGGACGCAGTGTAATTGCCCAGATGCAGGCCGAATACGCGCAGGATACCGGCATCACATCGCTAAAGATCAAGCATAACAATGTTCTGGGCTATTTCATCGAGGTCACTGCCACACATGCCGAGCGGATGCTGTCAGAGCCGCTCTCGACCCGCTACATTCACCGCCAGACCACAGCCAATCAGGTACGGTTTACCACTGTTGAACTGTCCGAAATGGAAACCCGCATCCTGAACGCCGGATCACGCGCGCTGGAAATCGAGAAGCGGCTGTTTGTCGAATTGCGTGAAGCCATATTGGCGCGGGCTGGTGAACTGGCGCTGACTGCCCGAGCGCTGGCCGAGATCGACCTTGCCGCAGGGCTGGCCGATATTGCGCAATCGGCTGGCTGGTGTGCGCCAAAGCTGGATCAGACCCGCAATTTCAACATCATCGGCGGCCGACACCCTGTTGTAGAAGCGGCCCTTGCGCGAACGGGTGACCCGTTTATCGCAAATGATTGCGACCTGAGCGCCGAAATCACCGCCGCCATCTGGTTGCTGACAGGGCCGAACATGGCGGGTAAATCGACTTTTCTGCGCCAGAATGCTCTGATCGCCATTCTGGCGCAGATGGGTGCGTGGGTGCCGGCGAAGGCCGCGCAGATCGGGCTGGTCAGTCAGGTTTTCAGCCGTGTCGGGGCGAGTGATGATCTGGCGCGCGGGCGATCCACCTTTATGGTGGAAATGGTCGAAACTGCCGCAATCCTCAATCAGGCGGATGACCGCGCGTTGGTGATCCTCGATGAAATCGGGCGCGGGACGGCCACTTATGACGGGCTGTCCATTGCATGGGCCACGCTGGAACACCTGCATGACGTCAACCGCGCGCGCGCACTTTTTGCGACCCATTACCATGAGATGAGCGCGCTGGCCGGTCGCTTGGAAGGTGTCGAGAATGCAACCGTGACCGTCAAGGAATGGGAAGGCGAGGTCATCTTCCTGCACGAGGTCAAACGCGGTGCGGCAGATCGCAGTTATGGGGTTCAAGTGGCGCGGCTGGCAGGGCTGCCCGATACGGTCATTGCCCGCGCGCGTGAAGTCCTTAGCGCGCTGGAGCAAGGCGAGGCAGGTTCCAAACCCAAGGCGCTTATTGATGATCTGCCGCTATTCTCGGCTACGCGTGCGGCTGCACCGATAACACCCCAAACGCCGCCTGCGCTGGAAAGGCTGACACAGATCAACCCCGATGAGTTGACCCCGAAAGAGGCACTGGATCTGATCTATGAGCTGCGCGCGCTCGCCAAGCCCTGATATTCAGTTGCGACGGGCAGAAATGCGCGACGGTGCAGGCATAACAATTTCAGGTGAGAAGCTACGCAGCACAAGGTCGCGTTGGGGCCTTCCACGGGCCACAAAAAAGAGGGGCACCCTGCGCCCCCCTTTCACACTGGCAGTCACTCAGAACGCTTAGTTTGAGGGCGTAGATGATACGCCAACATGCGCAGGGCGCAGCAACTGGTCATGCAGCATGAAACCTTCGGCCATGACCTGAATGATTTGCCCTGCCTTGAAATCCGGCACCGGTGCTTCGAACATGGCCTGATGCGAATGCGGGTCAAACATCTCGCCCACCTCTGGGCTGATGCGCTGCACACCGTGCTTGCTCAGAATATTGGTCAACTCGCGCAAGGTCAGTTCAACCCCTTCAACCAGACCGGGGGCAGCGGCGCGTGTGTCTTCGGTCACGGCACCAAGTGCGCGTGTCAGGTTGTCATAGACCGGCAACATGTCCCGCGCGATCTTGGACCCACCGTAAAGCTGCGCATCACGGCGATCTTTCTCGGCGCGTTTGCGGCTGTTTTCGGCATCGGCCAGGGCCCGGATCATGCGGTCGCGCATCTCGTCACGCTGGCCAACCAGCGTGTCAATTTCCGCCTCCAGCGCGCTGATCGGGTCTTGCTGCGCCTCTGTCTCGTCCTGGACATCAAGGCTGGCGTCGTTTTGCATATGCGGGTCGTCTTCGGGGCTTGGCTTTGCGTCGGCCATCATCTTCCCTTTTCCTTCGTTACTCTGTGCGCCGGTCCGTCAACATCCGGCCAACAAGCTGCGCTGTATAATCAACAAT
>SLAT01000140.1 GCA_007126715.1 Roseinatronobacter sp. | reverse complement strand
TGGTAGACGCGCAGCGTTGAGGTCGCTGTGGGGTAACTCCCGTGGAAGTTCGAGTCTTCTCGACCGCACCAAACTTTCCTGAAATCTCGGTAGTTCCCTGCCAAGGCTAACTCACCTTGTCGGAACGTGTTTTGTGGGCCAATGTAAATTATCACTCTTGGATATATTTACTGGAATAGGCCCAAACTCAGTATAAATCACTTCAAAGCACAATAATTTCAGTGAATATGCCTAAAGATTGGCCGAAACGGCGTTAATGGAAGTTATCGGTTGCATTATACATCCTCCTTGGTTTTTACTTGAGCCATGAAGAGAGCGGAATACCGCCGATTTACGGGGAGATGAACGTGGTCGCAGCACAGCAGGGCGACGGATTTGTCGTATATGATGGTGTCCAGAAAAGCTACGATGGGGAAACCCTTGTTGTTAAAGACCTGAACCTTTCGGTGGCCAAGGGCGAGTTTCTGACAATGCTTGGCCCCTCGGGGTCGGGCAAGACGACTTGCCTGATGATGCTTGCCGGGTTCGAGACTGCAACAAGCGGCGAGATCCTGCTGGATGGCAAGCCGATCAATTCTGTCCCGCCACATAAGCGCGGCATCGGGATGGTGTTTCAGAATTACGCATTGTTCCCGCATATGACCGTGGGAGAGAACCTGTCTTTCCCGCTGGAAGTGCGCGGAATGGGCAAATCGGACCGCGAGAAAAGTGTGATGCGGGCCTTGGACATGGTGCAAATGGGGGCATTTGCCAATCGACGCCCCGCGCAACTGTCCGGCGGTCAGCAGCAGCGCATCGCGCTTGCGCGTGCCTTGGTGTTCCAGCCGGAGCTTGTGCTGATGGACGAACCGCTGGGTGCGCTTGACAAGCAGTTGCGCGAACACATGCAGTTCGAGATCACGCGTCTGGCCCATGATCTGGGCATTACCACGGTTTATGTGACGCATGACCAGACCGAGGCGCTGACAATGTCGGACAATGTCGCCGTGTTCGAGGATGGCCGCATCCAACAACTCGCACCGCCAGATGTCTTGTATGAAGAACCGCGCAACAGTTTCGTGGCGCAGTTTATCGGTGAAAACAATACCATCGACGGTGTGGTTAAAGAGATCAAGGGCGAGACATGCGTGGTGCAACTTGACGGCGGTGTTCTGATTGATGCCAAGCCAGTCAATGTCTCGAAAGTGGGCGAGAGGACTCGCGTCTCGATCCGCCCCGAGCGGGTCGAAGCCAACAAGGATCGTCTGGCCGAGGATGCGCATACCATTAAGGCAGAAGTGCTTGAATTCATTTACATGGGCGATGTCTTCCGGACGCGCCTAAAAGTTGCCGGAAACGAGAATTTCGTCATGAAAACCCGGAACGCACCTGATCAGGTGCGCCATAAACCGGGCAGCATGATCGAAATCGGCTGGATGCCGCAAGATTGTCGCGCGCTTGACTGTCCAGTGTGACGGGCTTGCGGGCGTGACATATGGTCCGAGGGATGGGACTGTCTGAAACAGCACGGGTAAATGCCTGTGACTGATAACAAACCAAGGAGGTTACAAATGTCATCCAAATTGAAACTGATCGGCCTAAGCTCGGCTGTCAGCGTTTTGGCACTGAGTGCGGCGGCGCAGGATCCTGTATCGCTTACGGTTGTGTCATGGGGCGGTGCCTATACCGCCAGCCAGCAGCGCGCCTATCATGAGCCCTTCATGGAAGCCAATCCGCATGTCACCATCATCAATGATGACGGGTCTGCCAACGCGCTTGCAAGCCTGCGTGCACAGGCGCAGGCAGGCAATGTGACATGGGATCTGGTAGATATGCTGCCATCGGACGCGCAGCTTGCCTGTGACGAAGGTATCATCCTGCAGATCGACCATGACGCGATGTTGGCCCCTGCACCTGATGGCACCCCTGCAAGCGAAGACTTCCTGCCCGGTTCGCTGGGTGAGTGCTTCATCCCGCAGATCGTGTATTCGACCGTTCTGACATATCGTCCAGGTGCATTCCCGGATGATGCGCAGCCAAGCTCGATTGCGGATCTGTTCGATGTCGAGAACTTCCCCGGTCGCCGTGCGCTTCAGGATCGTCCCGGCACCAATCTGGAATGGGCGCTTTATGCTGATGGGGTAGACCCGGAAGATATCTATGAAGTGCTCAGCACACCAGAAGGTGTCGACCGTGCCTTTGCCAAGCTTGATACGATCAAGGATCACATCATCTTCTGGACAGAAGGTGCGCAGGCACCGCAGCTTCTGGCTGATGGCGAGGTTGCATTTGCGACCGGCTATAACGGTCGTATGTTCGATGCAATCGAAGTCGAAGGTATGGACGCGGATATCATCTGGGATGGTCAGGTCGTCGAATGGGACGGCTGGGTTGTGCCGGCTGATGGTCCGAACGAAGAGCTGGTGATGGAATACCTGTATTTCGCCACCGATACGCAACGTCTGGCTGATCAGGCTAAGTTTATCAGCTATGGTCCGGCGCGCGCGTCTTCGGCCGGTCTGGTAGGTGAGCATGCCGATCTGGGAATCGACATGGCACCGCATATGCCAACCGCGCCCGACAACTACTTCTCCCCCATCGTCCTGGATAATGATTTCTGGGTCGATTATGGCGACGAACTGCGCGAGCGTTTCGCGAACTGGATGCTTCAGTAATCTCAGCAACCTTCAGCAGGGCGCGCTTTCGTGCGCCCTGCCTTCCTGCCTGATGAAAGGCAGCCTTTAGTTTCCATTTTATGCTGCAAGGAGCGCAGACATGGCGATTCAGAGCGCAACTTCTGAAGAAGGTGCCATCGG
>SLAT01000293.1 GCA_007126715.1 Roseinatronobacter sp. | reverse complement strand
GTTTCATTACTCGGTCGATTACCGGATCGGCACGCGCTATATGGGTGAATTCATCGCCGATAACTTTAAACTTGAAGCGATGAAAGTGCCGCTGCTGCGCGAATTGCTGCTGTCGGATTCGGTCTATATCAGCTCGAACATCACCTTTGACAATCTGGCGCCCCTCTCGACCTATCTGGGCAAACCCGGCAACCCGGACCGCGGCGGCCTGCCCTTTGACGACTACATGAAGCGGCAGGACCAGCACCGCGCCGCCGAAATTGCCGCGCTGTCTGACACCCCCCATTTCATCGCGCGCGCGCAGGCGCTTTATGGATATGCGAATTTCGTCTGCGATACGGGCGGGTCAATCTGCGAGGTGGTCGACCCGGATGACCCGCAAGACCCGCTGATGACGTTGCTTTCAGAACATGTGCTGCCGATCTGGATCGAAGGGTCCGAGGCGCATACAGAAGAGTTGATCCGCCGCTTCGACCGCGCCCCCAAGCCGATGTATTACCAGCCCGATTTCCTGCATACCGCATGGGCCAAATACCAGCGCGAGACAGGGCATCGCCCGGACCAGATCGACCCCGACGCCTTTGTGCGCTGGACCTATGCGCGCGCCTTGGCCCATCGTGCGCCACGCTATGCCGCTATGGCGCGCAACTGGGGGCTGTCAATCTGCGCGCAAGAGGTTGCACAGATCCGCAGCGCCAATGACTTCGTATCCCTGATTTCCCAAAAGCTGCCAGGCTGAGGATCAACAATGCCTATCAAACTGCCCGAGACCCTGCCTGCCTTCGACGTGCTGACCCACGAGGGGGTTATGGTCATGTCCGAACAGGCTGCCGCGCGGCAGGATATCCGCCCGCTGCGTATCGGGCTGTTGAACCTTATGCCCAAGAAAATCCAGACAGAGACGCAATTCGCGCGCCTGATCGGGGCAACGCCCTTGCAGATCGAGTTTTCACTGATCCGCATGTCGGAACATGAGACGAAGAATACCGCCGCCGAGCATATGGCCGAATTCTACCGCCCCTTTCAGGAGGTGAAGGAAGAGCGCTTTGATGGTCTGATCATCACCGGTGCACCAATCGAGCACCTGCCCTATCAGGACGTGACCTATTGGGATGAACTGACCGAAGTGTTCGAATGGACGCAAACCCATGTTCACCAGACATTCGGCGTCTGCTGGGGTGGCATGGCGATGCTGTGGCATTTCCACGGGATCAACAAACACATGCTGGATGCCAAGGCTTTCGGCTGTTTTCGCCACCGTATTCTTGCACCGGCCTCGCCCTATCTGCGCGGTTTTTCCGATGATCTGCTAATCCCGGTCAGCCGCTGGACGGGAATGCGCCAATCCGAGATTGACGCCGTTCCCGCACTTCAGACATTGATCGCCTCGGATCAGGTTGGCCCCTGTCTTGTATCGGACCCCGCACATCGGGCACTGATGGTGTTCAATCACTTCGAGTATGACAGCACGACTTTGAAAGAAGAATACGACCGTGATATCGACGCGGGCAAGCCTATCAATGTGCCGCAAAACTACTATCCAGATGACGATCCCGAGAGAGTGCCGCTGAACCGTTGGAGAAGTCACGCACATCTTCTATATGGAAACTGGATCAACGAGATATATCAGACAACCCCCTATGACCTTGCGCATATCGGCCAATAGACTTGCAGGGCTTGCCCTGAGCACCGCGATCATCGCGGCCTGTTCGACCGCGCTGGAGGACCCCATGGCCCATGCCGACCTTGCGCCAGAAGGGGCTTTCATAGAGTTGCCACAAGGCCGCATTCATGCCGTGGTTCAGGGTCAGGGGCAGGATCTGGTCATGATCCACGGGGCCAATGGCAATGCGCGTGATTTCAGCTTTGATCTGATTGAACGACTGGCGGACGAATTTCGCGTCATTGCCTTTGACCGCCCCGGCTTCGGCTTCTCGGATGATTTCGGCGGCCCTGAAAGCCCGGTATTGCAAGCCGATATTCTGCGAGTCGCCGCTGCGACACTTGGTGTCGAAGACCCCATCATTCTGGGCCATTCCTATGGCGGCGCGGTTGCACTGGCATGGGCGCTGCGCGCGCCCAATGATGTAACCGGCCTGACCTTGCTGGCGCCAGCATCGCATCCCTGGCCGGGCGAATTGGGCATCTGGTACAAACTTAGCGCATCGGCGCTGGGGCAACATCTGGTCTTGCCGCTAATCTCGCGCTTTGCGCCCCGCGCGGCGGTGGAACGCAGCCTTGAAGGTGTCTTTGCGCCCGATCCCGTGCCGGAAGGCTACCTTGACCATCTTGGGCTTGATCTGACTTTGCGTGCCGGTCAATTAAGGCTGAACGCTAATCAGATCGACAGCCTGAAAGGCCATGTCGAAGCTATGGCGGGTGGATACCCTGCGCTGACCATGCCGATCGAAGTTCTGCATGGCACCAGCGACACGACAGTTGGTCTGCAATATCATTCCAAACGGCTCGAGGCCGAGGTGGAGAGTGTCAATCTGACCCGGCTGGACGGCATCGGACATATGCCACACCACGCCCGCCCGGAAGAGGTTGTCGCGGCAGTGCAGCGCGTCGCAAGGCGTAACGCGGAAAACTGAGCTTTTCCATCCACCACGCAAATCCGCCCACTTGTGGTTTGTATCTCGGACGAGATGGCCAACGGCGGCAATTCGGGACAAATCTGCCGGTAGCTGGGTTGTCCTGCGCGGAATCAAGGCCGAAGGCCGCCGCGCATCGCCGGGCCGCACCCACGGCACGGCGATTGGGCTGCCACCAGCGCAAATATCTGATTTTGCACGGATT
>SLAT01000213.1 GCA_007126715.1 Roseinatronobacter sp. | reverse complement strand
GCCAATTTGCCGAGTTCCTTAAGAATCATTCTCCCGAGCGCCTGAGGCTACTCGCCTCGCCTACCTGTGTCAGTTTTAGTACGGATCATCCATGCGATGTCTCCCGACGGGCTTTTCTCGGCAGTACAACATCATCCGCTTATAATGCTCAAGGCACTTGTGACGCACCAAACCGTGATGACCACTCTTTCAAGTGATCCGACCGGATGCGCCAGTGGGCCAACATATAGCTCCACCGGATTAGTTCTCTGCGTCCCCCGTGGGCTCTCATGAACGAGGGCTGGAATATGAACCAGCTGTCCATCGACTACGCTCTTCAGCCTCGTCTTAGGGCCCGCCTCACCCTCCGCGGATGTACCTGCCGGAGGAAACCTTAGGCTTACGGCGACAGAGATTCTCACTCTGTTTATCGTTACTCATCCCAGCATTCTCACTTGTATACAGTCCACCACTCCTCTCGGTATGGCTTCTGCCCGTATACAACGCTCCCCTACCACACACAAAAACCCGCAGGTCCTTGCGCATCCATAGCTTCGGTACTATGCTTGAGCCCCGCACATTTTCGGCACCACCATGCATCGACCAGTGAGCTATTACGCACTCTTTAAATGATGGCTGCTTCTAAGCCAACATCCTGGCTGTCTGCGCACGATGACTTCCTTAACCACTGAGCATAGTTTAGGGACCTTAGCTGATGGTCTGGGTTGTTTCCCTCTCGACTACGAAGATTGTCCCCCGCAGTCTGAGTCCCAGGATTGAAACGTACGGTATTCGGAGTTTGATTGGGTTTGGTAGGCTGGTAGGCCCCCTAGCCCATTCAGTGCTCTACCCCCGTACGCGAAATAACCTGAGCCTATACCAATATATATTTCGGGGAGAACCAGATATCTCCAGGTTTGATTAGCCTTTTACTCCTATCCACATGTCATCTCCGCATTTTGCAACATACGTGAGTTCGGTCCTCCACACAGTTTTACCTGGGCTTCAACCTGCACATGGATAGATCACCTGGTTTCGGGTCTGCCGCATACTACTCGACGCGCTATTCACACTCGCTTTCGCTCCGCCTACGTGGCGTAACCACTTAAGCTCGCAGCATACCACAAGTCGCTGGGGCATTATGCAAAAGGCACGACACAACGCTGGACGAACCATAGCGCCGTGACTGCTTGTAAGTCGTTGGTTTCAGGGTCTCTTTCACTCCCCGCCAGGGGTACTTTTCAGTTTTCGCTCGCGCTACTCTCCACTATCGGTCTATCAGGAGTATTTAGCCTTGGAGGGTGGTCCCCCCATGTTCACGCCACCTTGCACGAGTCTGGCGCTACTCGGGAATTCCCTAGGCCCCTAAAAACACTTCCTGTACGGGACTCTCACCCCCTACGGTCTGACATTCCAGTCAGTTCCAGTCATGCTTAGAGTACCATGTCGGGCTCCACACCCCGGTGAGTAAACTCACCGGTTTGGGCTACTCCGCGTTCGCTCGCCGCTACTTGCGGAATCTCGGTTGATTTCTTTTCCTCCAGTTACTGAGATGTTTCAGTTCACTGGGTTCGCCTCCCTAAAAAGGGATAACCGTGGTTCGCACGGTTGGGTTGCCCCATTCGGACATCCGGGGATCACAGCTTCGGTGCAACTCCCCCCGGCTTTTCGCAGCTAGGCACGTCCTTCTTCGCCTCTGATAGCCGAACCATCCACCAACGACCCTTATCTACTTGATCCATATCATCCAATCGTGTGTGTTCCGCAAATATAAAAACATCAAAGAAAGTAAGTGCACATCCGCTGGGTTCTTGAAGCTGCGCTCAGACCAAGGCCTGCAAACAGCAACAACACAGGGATGTCAAACATCTTTTGGCAGATGAAAAGCCATAGTTTGCGTAGGATGACACGGTTGTCGCGCCAGGCCTGATTGTCGGACCTAGCGACTTTGCGCGCAGCGCTTGTTCAAGATCAACTGCAGACGGACCTGTCTTAGAAACGGTCCTAAAACCGCTTCAGGCAGCGCCTCCAGCAACAGCAACAAGCACTGCGGTTCTGGTCGTATATTGAAGACCGCTGATGCAAAATACACTGCTAACCACCCCAGCAGCATTGCTGGCGATCGAACAGTGGCGGTCTGATTATCCCTAGAAAGGAGGTAATCCAGCCGCACCTTCCGATACGGCTACCTTGTTACGACTTAGTCCCCCTTACCAGCCTCACCTTCGGCGCGCTCCTCCCGTGAGGGTTGGGGCTGCGACTTCGGGTGCGACCAATTCGGGTGGCTTGACGGGCGGTGTGTACAAGGCTCAGGAACATATTCACCGCGGTGTAGCTGACCCGCGATTACTAGCGATTCCGGCTTCATGTAGGCGAATTGCAGCCTACAATCCGAACTGAGGATGGCTTTAAGGGATTCGCTCCGCCTCACGACTTCGCTGCCCTCTGTACCACCCATTGTAGGACGTGTGTAGCCCAGACCATAAGGGCCATGATGACTTGACGTCGTCCCCACCTTCCTCCAACTTGCACGCGGCAGTCCGATCTGAGTCCCCGCCATAACGCGCTGGCAACAGATCGTAGGGGTTTCGCTCGTTAAAGGACTTAACCTAACACCTCACGGCACGAGCTGACGACAGCCATGCAGCACCTGTTCTGGTTACACCCGTAAGGGCAAGCCCCATGCTTTCACATAGTTAATCCCAGAATGTCAAGGCCTGGTAAGGTTCTTCGCGTTGCTTCGAATTAAACCACATCCTCCACCGCTTGTGTGAGCCCCCGTCAATTCCTTTGAGTTTCAGCCTTGCGACCATACTCCCCAGGCGG
>SLAT01000296.1 GCA_007126715.1 Roseinatronobacter sp. | reverse complement strand
TTGTCTCAAGTTTCGGACAATGACGGTGAACGCAGACCCCATCCTTGCCCGCCATCTTGAGCAACACCCGGACGCAGCGCAGGAATGGCGCGAAACCCAGAAGCTGCGCAATGACCCCCGCGTAACCCCGCTGGGTGCGATGCTGCGCCGGACAAGCCTTGATGAACTGCCGCAACTTATCAATATTCTGAAGGGCGACATGAGCCTTGTGGGGCCGCGCCCCATCGTTTTGGACGAGGTCAGCCATTATGGCAGCGCCATACGCGACTACATGGCAGTCCGCCCGGGGCTGACCGGACTATGGCAAGTCAGCGGGCGCAGTGATGTCGGCTACCGCGAGCGTGTGATGCTGGATCAGCAATATGTCCGGCAACGCAACTTCTGGATTGATATTGGCATCATGCTGCGCACTGTATCGGTCGTCTTGCGGCAGCAAGGCAGCTATTGATTTCGAACCGTGGACCAAACTCTTTCGCCGCTGCGATGGCTGGCAATCTGCCGCAGGAAGCCAGCGCTCCAGCCCAGATGCATCAGCATCGCCGCAGGGCCAGCCCATAGCACCGAAGCGCGGCGCGCTTGCAACGCAAGCAACGCGCCATAGCCAAGACAAAGCGCCGCCCACAAGACTGCGGGCGCGATCAGCACCAGCCAGCCCCAGCTTGGCACAAGCAATAGCCCAGCCAGCCCCAACACAGCCATTGCCACAGCAGGCGCGACCAGCAGTGGCAATAACTGGCGCGGGCGCGGCATCAGGTCATGTTTCAACAAGGTTTGTGCGCGCCCTGCCCCAAAGCGGAAATATTGCAAGAACAGCGCCTTGGCTGTCTGTCTGGGGAAATAGCCCATCTGCGTGCGCCCGCTCAACCAGATCCGGCCCCCATTGCGGGTCAGCCGGTGATCGAACTCGGCATCCTCGTTATGGCTTTGCCGCGCATCATATCCACCAATGGCCCGAAATGCGTCCATCCTGATCAGGGCATGGTGACCGTGGTCAACGAAGCGCCCCCCCTTCCCCAGGCGGTGCGCTGCGCCGCCAGTGCCAAGGCGACTGTTTTGCGCTGCCGCCACACCCGCCGAAAACCCCTGATCTGCCAAAGTGGTCATCGCCACCGTGACAGCGGTCGCGTCAGTCGCATGCATATCTGCCAGCAATGCCCGCAGAAAGCCGCGCGGATAAATTGCATGCGCATCGGCGCGCAGAAGATGGGTCACCCCTTCGCCCAGCGCTGCAACAGCAAGGTTTATGGCCGCGCTCTGGATGCGGTGGGGGTTTTCAAGAAAACGGATGCGCGGATCATCCATCTGGCGCACGAGCGATGGTGTGCCATCGGTGCTGCCCCCATCCGCGACGACCAGTAACGTATGAGGGGGCGCATCGTGCAACAATGTCTGGATGACGCCCTGAATATGGTCAGCTTCATTCAGTGTCGGAATAACAATCAGCACCCGCTCGCGGGTTGGTTCGGACAGGGTTGTCATATCATCACGCGCCTTTGCTGGGGGTGGTCGGCCGCATTGGCCAGCAGCCTGACAAGGTCAACACAATCACCTTGATCCGCCCGCCACATGCCGCGCGGCAGGCTGCGCTGGCGCAGGACAAGGTCGCGGTAATCCTGCGCACGAACAGACAGAAACCTGTCCGCAACGGCATCGGGTGAAAGGTCTGGCAAGGGAATGCCAATATCATGCCGGACAAGGAACCGCCCAACCTCGCAATTCATGCGTGCGATCGGGACACTTCCATAATGCACGCTTTCATACAGGCGGTTGGGCAGCAACCAGTCAGAATTGGCCCCTGCCTCGTAGAAATCGACCCCCCATGCAAAATGAACGCCCGCATAATGCTGGCCCAGATCACCCATATTATATGGCCCCTCAAAGCGCATATGCGCTTTGTCGCGGATCAGTGCCGGGAAATCCTCGAACACCGCAGGAGAGGGGCGACCGCGTATGACCACCTCTAACTTTCCCTGCGCAAGTCGCGCCGCCTCGGTCAGAATTTCGAGTGATTTACGGCACCGCAAGGCACCAAACCAGCCAATCCGCCAAGGCGGCCCGGGCATTATGTGCGGTGGCATTGGTGCAGGGTTTCTTGCGCTGACTGGGGGTTTTCCAAGCTCAAGAACGCGGTTTTCCACAATGGCGATACGGTCACCGAATACAGCAGCAAGGTGATGTGTAACAAAAGCAGGTGAACTTGTCAGAACAAGGTCCACATGGGACGCAAGGCGCGTTTCCAGAAACCGAAGCGCCATGCCCGCAGCGCCGGGATCCGTCAGCAGGCGATGGATATCAAGGCATTCGTAAACAAGCCGCGGACGCGTGCGAAACCGCGGTAACAAACTGACCGCAATCGCCAGCATTTCCAGATTGCGCGCAATCAGCACATTGGGCTGCCCAAGATGCGCAAGGATGCTAGGTTTCTGACGCGCAACAATATGCGCAATTTGTCGCGCCCGCTGCGCCAGTTTGCCGTCTGCACTACGCCCAAGCACAAGAGCGTTCGCGAACCCTGCACGACCTGCTGCGCTCCGGCTCAGCCCCGCCAGAGCAACACGCGCGCCACCCGCAGATAGCATCGCGACGCGCCGTTCGATTGCGGGATCGCTCAGATCATGGGCAAGGTAGCCAATCTGCATCAGGGCCGCTCTCCGGGTAGGGATAGAGTCGTAACCGGAAAGTCAGGCAGATGTTCCCGAACAGACCTGATGCGTGATCCGGTCTTGGCCGAAACGGCGTTTTACCGAGCAGTCCACGCGTGAGGGGTGAACACTTTGCCGCTTTCATCGTGCCATGCGGGCGTGGGCAAGCAAGGCGGCGGGAAATCCCGCAGCCACCCTCTCCACAATCCGCGCATAGATTTGTTTCGACCGCCCCACGCCACCGCCGACGATCTGGGCAAATTGAACCAAAATTCACGAACTTTCCGCGATTTGCACAAAAACTTCGCATCAGAGGGGCGCTATTTCCGCGCTGCGGCAATGATTTACCCTTTTCGAGTTGCACCAGATGTATCTTTTCGCGTAGGTGCAGCGCAACTCGCATGGACCCGGTGCAAGCCCGGGTGGCTCTTCCGGCCGCTTATCCGCCGGATAACCTGAACCAACACCATGAAAACCGGCGCTTTGCAAACAAACCAGCCGGTCAGGAACCAATGACATGATTTCAATTGATGCTTACCGCGCACAGTGGTTTGGCAATGTGCGCGGCGATCTGATTGCCGGGCTTGTCGTCGCACTGGCGCTGATCCCTGAAGCGATTGCTTTTTCCATCATCGCAGGCGTAGACCCTAAAGTGGGGCTTTATGCCAGCTTCTCCATCGCGGTGCTGATTGCCTTTACCGGCGGAAGGCCGGGGATGATTTCGGCGGCGACTGCCGCGACTGCGGTGCTGATGGTCACGCTGGTGCGTGATTACGGGCTGGAATATCTGCTGGCGGCCACAGTGCTGGCAGGGTTGTTGCAGATTGGTGCGGGCATCCTGAAGCTGGGCTTTATCATGCGCTATGTGTCGAAATCGGTGATGACCGGGTTCGTCAATGCGTTGGCGATCCTGATCTTTCTGGCGCAATTGCCCGAACTGGACCCGCGCGAAGTGTCCTTGATCACCTATGTTCTGGTCGCCGCAGGGCTTGGCATCATCTACGGGCTGCCCATGTTGACCAAGGCAATCCCGTCGCCTTTGGTGACCATCGTGGTGCTGACGATTGTTGCCGTGGTGCTGGGGCTGGATGTGCGCACCGTGGGCGATATGGGCGAATTGCCCGACACATTGCCGGTGTTCCTGATCCCGAACATTCCGCTGACATTTGAAACGCTCATGATCATCCTGCCCTATTCGATGGCGATTGCGGTCGTGGGGCTGCTGGAAAGCCTGATGACACAGAATATCGTCGATGACCTGACCGACACGCGATCGGACCGCAATCAGGAATGCATCGGGCAGGGCATTTCCAACACCGCCACCGGTTTTATCGGTGGCATGGCGGGGTGCGCGATGATCGGACAATCGATCATCAACGTGAAATCCGGCGGGCGCGGGCGCTTGTCGTGTTTTGCGGCGGGCATGTATCTGCTGTTCCTGATCCTTGTGCTGGGTGATCTGGTCAAACAAATCCCCATGGCGGCGCTTGTGGCGGTGATGATCATGGTGTCCATCGGCACATTCTCATGGTCGTCGATAAAGGCGCTGAAGGTGCATCCGCGCTCCAGCTCTATCGTGATGATCGCGACCGTGGTGACGGTGGTTTACACCCACAACCTTGCGATAGGTGTGCTGGTGGGCGTGTTGTTGTCGGGCATTTTCTTTGCGGGCAAGATCGCGCAGCTGTTTACCATGCGCACGGAAATTTCGCGCGATGGCCGCACCCGCACCTATATCGTCGAGGGGCAGTTGTTCTATGGCTCGGTCGAGGATTTCATGAACGCCTTTGATTTCCGCGAAGCGCTGGACCGTGTCGTTATTGATGTCAGCCGCGCGCATATCTGGGATATCTCTTCCGTTCAGGCGCTCGACATGGCAATCCTGAAATTCCGCCGTGACGGGGCGGAAGTCGAGGTAATCGGCATGAATGAGGCGACCGAAACCATTGTCGACAAGCTTGCCATTCATGACAAGCCGGGCGCGATGGACAAGCTGATGTCGCATTGAGGGGGACATGACATGACTGCGCAACCACAGAAAATCGTGGCCCTTGTCGATGGGTCTGTCTATTCGGCCAGCCTGTGCGAACATGCAGCATGGATTTCGCAACGCACCGAGGCACCGGTGGAACTGATCCATGTTCTTGGCCGCCGCGATACACCCGAGAAGCGCGACCTGTCTGGCTCTATCGCGCTTGGCGCGCGCTCTGCACTCTTGCAGGAACTGGCAGATCTTGATGCCCAGCGCGCCAAACTGATCAGCCATCGGGGCCGCGCCATTCTGGAAGATGCGCGCGCTATTCTGGACAAGGCCGGGGTCAATGAAATCACCACCCGTCTGCGGCAGGGCGACATTGTCGAGGCGATTGGCGAGATTGAAAAAGACGCCCGCGTAATCATGATTGGCAAGCGCGGAGAGGATGCGGATTTCGCAAAGGGTCATCTTGGCTCAAATCTGGAACGTATCATCCGTGCCAGTCACAAGCCTGTCTTTGTCGCCTCGCGGGCATTCAAGCCCATCTCTAAAGTGTTGGTCGCCTATGATGGCGGCACATCCGCCATGAAGGCTGTCGATCATATTTCGCGCAGCCCTTTGTTTCAGGGCTTGACGGTGCATGTCGTGACTGTGGGCACAGCAACCGCAGAGGTCAAGAAAGGGCTGGAGGATGCAAAAGCCCTGCTAAAAGCGGCAGGGCTGGAGGCAGAAACCTCGGTCGTCTCTGGCCAGCCTGAAACCGCATTGGGCAAAATGGTGGATGAGGCGGGCTTCGATATGCTGGTGATGGGCGCTTACGGCCATTCACGCATTCGCACCCTCATCATCGGATCGACGACAACCGCGATGATCCGGTCTTGCAAGGTGCCGGTCGTTCTGTTGCGCTGATCGTGACAGGCGGCGGTAGTTCAGGCCGAAGCAGACGGGAATTTTTGGGGGCCATATGAAAGATTATGATCTGATTATCATCGGCTCCGGCCCTGCGGGTCGGGCTGCTGCAATTCAGGCGGGCAAGCTGAAGCGCCGGGTACTGGTGATTGACCGCAAGGACCGACTGGGCGGCGTGTCCGTCCATACCGGCACGATCCCGTCCAAGACATTGCGCGAAACGGTTCTGAACCTGTCAGGCTGGCGTGAACGCAGTTTTTATGGCCGCTCTTACCGGGTCAAGGACAAGATCGGCGCCGAAGACCTCAAGGCGCGGTTGCACATGACACTCGATCATGAGGTGGATGTGCTGGAACATCAGTTCAACCGCAACCATGTCGACACATTGTATGGTCTGGCACGTTTTGTGGATGCGCAAACCGTCGAGGTGGACACAGAAGCCGGCGATGTCACGCGCCTGACAGCCGAGCGGTTCCTGATCTCGACAGGCACCAAGACATTCCGCCCGGAAACTGTGCCCTTCAATGGCACCAGCATCGTTGACAGCGACGAGTTTCTGGAACTGGCACGCATTCCGCGCAGCCTGATTGTGGTCGGCGCGGGTGTGATTGGCGTTGAATATGCCACGATGTTCTCGGCGCTGGATGTGCGGGTGACGCTGATCGAGCCGCGCGATACGTTTCTGGATTTCATCGACCGCACCTTGATTCAGGATTTCACCCATCAGATCCGCGAGAACGGGGTGGATTTGCGGCTAGGCTCTGCGATCGAGAAAATCGAGGATGCGGATGAGTATGTTGAAGTCAGTCTTGCGAACGGGCGACATGTGCGCGCCGAGATGCTGCTGTTTGCTGCCGGACGTCTTGGCGCGACAAGTCGGTTGAACCTTGCTGCCGCAGGGCTGGCGACAGACCATCGCGGGCGGCTGGAGGTGGACCGCACAACCTATCAGACAAAGGTTCCGCATATCTATGCAGCGGGCGATGTGATCGGCCATCCCAGCCTTGCATCTACGTCAGTGCAGCAGGGACGCGTTGCAGCATGTCATGCGCTGGACACGCCAACCCTGCCCGAAAGCCCATGGTTTCCTTATGGCATTTATTCGGTCCCCGAAATTTCGACCTGCGGCATGTCCGAGGAAGAGATGCAGGAACGCGGTATCCCCTATGAGGTGGGTGTTGCGCGGTTTCGCGAAACCAGCCGGGGTCATATCATGGGGCTGGAACACGGGATGCTGAAAATGCTGTTCAGCCTCAAGACACGCCGCGTTCTGGGTGTTCAGATCGTGGGAGAGGGCGCGACAGAGCTGATCCACATCGCGCAAGCGGTGCTGAACCTCAAGGGCACTGTGGATTACTTTGTCAAAAACACCTTCAATTACCCGACATTGGCCGAAGCCTACAAGATCGCAGGGCTGGATGCCTTCAACCGGATGCCGATCCCGGAAGAATACAAGGTCAAGCGCGGGAAAGCCCAATCTGGCAAGTCATGACAGGGCATTCCACCCGCCCGACCAGAACGCGCACCGGGCCGCTTGTTCAGCCTGTTCAGTGAATGGGCCTTCGCCTCGCGCGATGTGACATGAAAACGTGGCCTTAGCCCAGCAGGTTTCCGGCCTCAAGCTGTTCGTGCAGCGTGTCTACAGAGTCGGCCAGACGCGCGTCGATGAGATGCAGATACTCCGTCCAGCTATGCAGCCCTTCCAAGGGCGCCGCCCCGTCCGATATGCCGCGCAAAGCGATCAGTGGCACGTCGAAGCGCTGGCAGGCCCGCATGACTGCGTAGCTTTCCATATCGACCATGTCTTCTGCAATCGTCCCATATATATCGCCCGAGACGATGTTGGCACCCGTCGACAGGCTCGCGGCGGGCAGACCGATAATCTGATGCGGCAGCGCCAAGCGTGCAGGCAGGTCCAGAAAAGGCGTGACGCCTTTCTCAAACCCCAGGGCCGAGGCATCCATATCGCGATAAGCCAGTGTATGCGCCTGAAAGACAGCGCATTGCTCCAGCCGCGCCGATCCGGCAGAGCCAAGCGAGACGACAAGATCCGGCAATCCCTCGGTCGCCTGCAAACCAGCGAGCGTGGCTGCGGTCGCAACTGCGCCCTCTACCGGGCCAACCCCGGTCATGACCGGGGTAAACCGCTTGCGTAGCTCTAGGCCATATTCTGCCTCTGCGGCCATCAGGAACAGCACACGGTAGCGCCCGAAGGACGTGACCACCGATGCCCTCATCGGGCTGGTGGCCTTCGCGCGACATGCACCGCGCATTGTGCACGCGCCACAACCTTGCTTGCGGTCGAACCAAGCAGCAGGCCTTGAGTGCCCGGACGGTGCGAGGCTATGACGATGCAATCCACCCTTTGGGCGCGCGCATGTTCCAGTATTTCATGGGCCGCGTCCCCTTCTGACACAACGCTCGCGGCACCGCTCAACCCCTCGGCCATGTGGCTCATATCGGCCTCGATCGCATCGCGCATCTCTTCGCGCCAGCCTTCAGGCAGGTAGTTCAGTGCAAAAACAGGCGCAGGTTCCATCACATGCATCAATGTGATCTGTCCGCCCGGTGTCAGAAGCGCTTTCGCAATCTCCAGCGACGGCGCGGCATCTTTCGCCGCCTCATAGGCAACAGTTACCAGAATGTGAGAATACATATGCGTTCCTCTCTGTGCGGGGCTATTGCCTTACTCTGAGCAGGAAACGCAAAGAATGACCAGCCCTTCCGGCTTGCATATTGCCCTTTGCGCCCTCAGCAATCGTGCAAGACCTCTTCCAATGTTCGGACGAACAGGGAAACACCGATCGGGATCAGCGCATCGGGGAAATCATAATCTCGGTTATGCAGGGCGGGGTGAAACTCGCCAGCGCCCAGAAAGAAAAGTGCTGTGCGGGTGGCAGCGCTAAGCGCGCCAAAATCTTCCGAAGCGCGCATGGGCAAGGCAAAATCCCCTTGCGCCAGACCAAGCGCCATTCGGGCACGAGAGACATAGCCCGCCGCCTGGCTGTCATTCCGGGTCGCGTTGAAATGGTCATGGCGGCTGATCTCCAGCGACACCCCATTGGCATGTGCCTGCGCCGTGGCTGACAGGTCTTGTACGAATGCCTCTAACCCGCTGTCATCCACTGTGCGCAGGGTCACGAATGCTTCTGCCTGCGCTGGGGCGATCCCGAAAGCTGGTACACCCATGTTCAGGTGGCACAATGTCGCCAGCCGAAAACCCGGCCCCATTTCCGGCGCAGCAGAGTGACGCGACACCCATGCCATAAGCGCCGCCAGTGCCGTCGCAGGAGAGTCCCCCGTTTCTGGAAGCGAGGCATGCGCCTCGCGCCCATGATAGCGAAATCGCAATCCGACCGAAGCGCAGCTTGCAGGCCCCGCACCCACGGCAACCGACCCCATCGCCATGCCGGGCATATTATGCAGTGCAAAGGCCCAGTCAGGGCGCAAAGATGCAAATTGAGGGTCATTCAATACGGCACGTGCACCCGCGCCTGTTTCCTCGGCGGGTTGAAACAGCAAGATCACCCGACCGCGTGCAGGCCGGTTGCCCCCCAGCCACAACCCCAGACCCGCAAGAATAGCCATATGCCCGTCATGCCCGCAAAGATGTGCAACCCCGGCGGTTTGAGAGGTGTAGTCAAGACCGGTCTGTTCAGGGATTGGCAGCGCATCAAGCTCGGCGCGAAACAGGACAGAAGGGCCGGGTTCGCCACTGTCATAGATAACGGCAAGCCCGTCTCCTCCAAGCCCCTCGATAAGCTGATCGGGACGGGTTGGGCGCAAGAAGCGGCTGAGTGTGTCGGCTGTCGCCGCTTCCGCACCAGATAGCTCCGGTGCCTGATGCAAGCTGTGCCGCAACTTTGTCAGCGCTTTGATCTGATCATGGGTAAGAGTATCGTTTTTCATGGGGCGTGTTTCGCGCGACATGCCGATAATGTCCAGCACCCTGCGCGCAAAGCCCGCGCGCAGGGGTGGGTCGGGTTATTCCCACTCCATCTCGGCAAAGACAACACCCGCATTGCGGGTCGCCAGTTCCTCGAAGGTATCAAGCTGGATATAGGGCGACTGATCGACATAATAGGCGGTCGTCAGGTCGCCACCCTCATCAATGTGCTCGGCAATGCGGGCGCGCAGCCAGACAAGATAATCATGGGTATAGCGGCGCACCTGCGCCATGTTCGTGGGGTGACCGTGGCCCGGAATGACATAGGTTGCGCCCAGTGGTTCAAACGCATTCTCCCAAGTATCAATCCAGCAAGAGGTGCAGGTCCCTTCAAAGATCGGGGGCATGCGTTCATGAAAGGCAATATCACCCGCGATCACCAACGACTGCTCGGGCAACCAGACCTGCGTATCACCGGGGCTGTGGGCGGGGCCAAGGTGCAGCACTTCGATACGGAAATCGCCCATCGTCATCTCGACCCGATCCTCGAATGTTTCGGTCGGTTGCATCGGGACCGTGCCCTCGGATTTCTCGCGTGCGTAGTTTTGCAGGCTGACAAATGCCTGACCGGAATCCTTTTCGAACTCTGCCGCCGCATCGACATGGGCCAGAATCGGAACGCCCTGTTCGATCCAGTAATTGTTGCCCAGCATGGCATGGCCCTGCCCGTTCTCGGCGACGACCAGCTTGACCTCCTGATCTGTGCGGATGCGGATTTCTTCGTGAAGCGCCTGCGCAATCTGATAGGACGCGCCGGAATTGACGACCACGACCCCTTCGCCCGTGATGATGAAACTCAGGTTATTGTTGTGGCCTGAGTTTTCATATGTAGGCGGGGCCGTTGCGCCGATGGATGTCCAGACATTCGGGATCACCTCGACCGGTTTGTTATAAAGCACAGACTGAGGGTACTTGTCGGGGATGTCCTCTGAGGCCAAGGCAGCGCCCGCCCAAAGACAGGCGATGGCACAAATCGCTGATATACGTGTCATCTTAAACTCCTGCGTGAAAGCGATAACGGTTTTCGGCCAGTCGTTCCGCCCGGCCAATGCCGCCTTCGGGCAGATGGAAACCGAGGATCGTCAGATCGTCAGCCGTGATACGGTCCAGCAGGCGCAGACGTGTCTGCGCTGCCTGTTCAAGGTCGAAATCAGAACCGGAATGCCAATCTGGCCGCTCGAATGCCAGATGATGGTTAACCAGCGCATCGCCTGTCACAAGCAACTGCTGTCCTGCGATGCTCAGCCCAAAGGACATGTGCCCGGGCGTATGTCCGGGTGTCAATATCGCCTCAACGCCCGGCAGCACTTCGGCACCGTCGTCGAACAGGGTCACATGATCCTCAATCTCGACCAGCCGCCGCTGTGCGCCAACAGCAAAGGATTGCCGCGCGGCACCAATGCTCTCGACCGTGTCGGGGTCCATCCAGTAATCCCATTCCGTGCGGCCCATCATCACCTCGGCATTGGGCAGCATGGGTTCATCGAAATCATCCAGCAGCCCCCAGATGTGATCGGGATGCGCGTGGGTTATGACCAGATGCGTGATGTCATCGGGGCTGACACCCAACGCGTCCATCGCCTGCATCATATGACCGGCAGAGGGCATGAAATCCGGTCCCGCGCCGATATCAAACAGCACAACACGCGGCCCGTCACGCAGCAGCACCAGATTGCACGGCGGTTCCAGTTGGTCGCCATTGAGGTCATAGCGCGCAAGGATTTCGGCCACTTCATCCTGTGGCATATTCTCAAGCATCATGTCGGCAGGCAGTTCCAGATACCCGTCGGACAGCATGTCGATGCGTGTCCCGTCCCGTTCCCATGTGGTTCTTGCCTGAATCTGCCGCGGCAGGGACATAGCCAGCGCGACTGCGCCAGTGCTCTGCATAAAACTTCGTCTTTTCATTGCCGTATTCTCCCTCATGCGCAAAAAGGCGCATGATCTTGTCATGCGTTGCATTGTCGGATGCGAGGGAGAGCGCATCAAGTTGTGGGCCGAGTGTGATCCGACTTTGCGACAGATGCAAGGGCCGATATATGTTGCCGCGCGAAGCCGAGGAGTTTTAACGAAAAAGGCCACCCGAAACCGGATGGCCTTTTCAAGGAAATTTTTCCGCGACTTAGCCGTTGACCGCGTCTTTAAGGGCTTTCGCGATTGTGACCTTTACTGCCTTGTCAGCCGCCTTGGTCATGGTCTCGCCTGTAGCAGGGTTACGGACCTGACGCTCTGGGCGGGCGCGGCACATGATCTTGCCGATTCCGGGCAGCGTGATCGCGCCACCAGCAGATACTTCCTGCATGACCAGTTCCGAAACAGCATCCAGCGCAGCTGTAGCAGTCTTTTTGTCAGCATCCATTTTCTCGGCCAATGCTGCGACGAGTTGGGTCTTGGTCATCGGTTTTGCGGTCATCTCGTACTCCTTTGTTATTGTATTCGGCGGCAATGAAGCACACCACTCAACTTTATCGTTGCGGGGCGCATCTAGCCCTAGATTTGACCAACAGGCAATCACCCAAGAGAGAGAAAAAGCCGCTTTTTCGCATAAAACCCCAGAAAAAAGCCTCTACAGAAAGGCTGTTTCACTAAATGAGCGCAGTTTTCTACTATGAATTTTCTCCAGCGGCATTTCACGCAGCAGTTCCATTGCCCGAATCCCGATCTGCAAATGACGCGCAACCTGCGTCTTGTAGAATGAAGATGCCATTCCCGGAAGCTTCAGTTCCCCGTGCAGAGGTTTGTCCGAGACACATAGCAAGGTGCCATAGGGCACGCGAAAACGGAATCCGTTAGCGGCAATGGTCGCACTCTCCATATCCAGCGCAATCGCACGCGACTGGCTTAGCCGCTGGACAGGCCCGGACTGGTCGCGCAATTCCCAGTTCCGATTGTCGATTGTGGCAACCGTGCCTGTCCGCATGATCTGCTTGAGGGCATAGCCTTCCAACTGCGTGACCTGCGCCACCGCATCCTGCAGGGCGATCTGGATTTCAGCCAGCGCGGGAATGGGCACCCAGACAGGCAGATCGGCATCGAGGACATTGTCTTCGCGCAGATAGGCATGGGCCAGCACGAAATCGCCCAGCGCCTGAGAATTGCGCAGGCCCGCGCAATGGCCCACCATCAGCCATGCATGCGGGCGCAGCACGGCGATGTGGTCTGTGGCCGTTTTCGCATTCGATGGCCCGACCCCGATATTGACCAGCGTAATCCCTGCCCCGTGTGGCCGCTTGAGGTGATAGGTCGGCATTTGCGGCAGGCGTGGCAGGGCAGGAATATCGCCATCGGGGTCCGTCAGTTTGAAATTACCCGGCGCGACAAATGCGGTGTAACCGCTATCCGGGTCGCGCAACTGTTCGCGCGCAAAGGCTTCGAACTCGTCCACATAAAACTGATAGTTGGTAAACAGGATATGGTTCTGAAAATGCTCGGGGTCGGTGGCGGTGTAATGCGCCAGCCGTGCGAGCGAGTAATCTATGCGCTGCGCCGTGAACAGCGCCAGCGGACGCGAGCCGTCGTCATTCTGCGCACGGTCCCCATTGACGATATCATCATTGGTTGTGGCAAGATCGGGTACATCGAACAAATCCCGCAATGACAGCGCCAATTCGCCATTTTCGGGCAGGCTGACATCGCCACGGCCCGCCATTGCGAAATGCAGCGGAATTGGCGTCATCGAGGGGCCAATACTGACCGGAACACCGTGATTTTGCATCAGCAATGCGATTTGCTGGCGCAGGTAATGGCGGAACAAGTCAGGCCGCGTCACAGTTGAGGCATAGCTGCCCGGCTCGGAGACATGGCCGAAGCTCAGACGCGAATCGACCTGATCATAGCGCGAGGTCGCAAACCTGATTTCAGGATAAAATGCACGATACCGCGCAGAGGTTTTTTCGCCGCTGACAACGCGGTTGAACGCCTCGACCAGAAACCGTGTAGAGGTCGCATAAAGCTCTTCCAGACAGGCCACTGCCTTGTCCGGGTCTGTCATGAAGCGGTGCTCGGACGCGGGCGGGGTCAGGATGGAAAGTGATTTATTCGATGACATATGCGTTTCCCTTAATCTCTCCGGCGTCTTGGCCCGTGTCCGACACTGGTATTCCCGCGCAAGGGCGACAAGCACCAGATATAACAGAATCGCTCTTCCCCCGCTTGTGCCAATAGATTAGCTTCGCGCCATGACGACAGTTTACCTCACCCACCCCGACGCGCTTGCCCATCAGACACCCGCCGGCCACCCCGAACAGGTCGCGCGGATGAAAGCCATTCATTCCGTCCTTGAAGCCCCTGAATTCGCCGGGCTGATGCGGCTGGATGCACCACTCGGGCAAGAAAACCAGCTTTTGCTGTGCCATCCCGAACACTACGTGACCCGCATTCGCAAGGCAATTCCGGCAGCTGGCATCTACCAGCTGGACGCCGATACCCATGTCTCGCCCGGCTCGCTCAACGCCGCGCTGCGCGGGGTCGGCGGGGCCTGCCATGCGGTTGATCTGGTCATGGACGGAACTGCGCAGAATGCCTTTGTCGGGTTGCGCCCCCCCGGCCACCATGCCGAACGCGCGACACCAATGGGTTTTTGCCTGTTCGGGACAATTGCGATTGCCGCGCGTCATGCGATGGAACGCCACGGATTGCAGCGTGTCGCGGTGGTCGATTTCGATGTGCATCATGGCAATGGCACACAAGATCTGCTGTGGGATGAACAGCGCGCTTTCTTCGTGTCCAGCCACCAGATGCCGCTTTGGCCCGGCACTGGCAAAGCTGAAGAGCGCGGCGCATTTGGCAATGTGATGAATATTCCCCTGCCCCCCGGTACCGACGGGCCAAGCTTTCGCCGCATCTACGAAGACACGGTCTTGCCGCAACTGGACCGTTTCGCCCCCGAATTGATTTTGGTATCCGCCGGATTTGATGCGCATCGCGACGACCCGCTGGCGCAGCTTGATTTGCTGGAAGATGATTTCGCATGGGTCACCGGCGCGTTATGCGACATAGCCGCGCGCCACAGCGGGGGGCGGCTGGTTTCAGTGCTGGAAGGGGGCTATGACCTCGACGCATTGGGCCGAAGTGTCGCAGCACATATCCGTGTCTTGATGGAGAAGGGCGCATGAGTGAAAAACCTGTTGTCGAGATGAGCTTTGAAGAAGCGCTGCGCGGGCTGGAGGAAATCGTCACACGTCTGGAACGCGGCGATGTGCCGCTTGACCAGTCGATCACGCTGTATGAACGTGGGGCCGAATTGAAGAAGCACTGCGAAACCCGCCTGAATGAAGCCCAGATGCGTGTAGAGGCGATCCGCCTGTCCGAGGATGGCACCCCCAAAGGTACGGAGCCCTTCTCGGCATGAACGGATTCGCTACGGCGCTGGAGGTCGCAGCACAGCAAACCGAGGCGCGGCTTCAGGCTGAGATTGCAGCCCTGCCAGAAAGCGAGGTGCGCGCGGCAATGGCCTATACCGCACGCGGCGGCAAGAAGCTGCGCGGCTTTCTGGTCATGGAATCTGCGCGTCTGCATCATATCCCTGCCGAAATGGCCGTGCAGGCCGCAGCCGCGATCGAGGCGATTCATGCCTATTCGCTGGTGCATGATGACCTGCCCGCGATGGATAATGACGATCTGCGCCGCGGCCAGCCCACGGTGCATGTGAAATGGAATGACGCGACAGCGATCCTTGTGGGGGATGCGCTGCAAAGCCTTGCTTTCGGCCTGTTGGTACGCGACGACGCCGCGCCCACCGCCGAAGCGCGGCTTGCACTGATTGCGTCAATGGCGCATGCAGCGGGCGGCAGCGGCATGGTGCTGGGTCAGGCGCTGGATATCGCTGCCGAAACGGCTGCTGCCCCCTTGTCACTTGATGCGATCACTGCATTGCAGGCGGGCAAGACCGGCGCATTGATCGAATGGTCGGCCTGCGCAGGCCCGCGAATGGTGGGTGCTGACATTTCCCACTTGGCGACTTATGCACGCGCGCTTGGACTGGCCTTTCAAATTGCCGATGACATCCTAGATGTCGAAGGGGATGCGGCCCTTGCTGGAAAGCGCCTGAACAAGGACCAGAACGCGGGCAAAGCCACCTTTGTTTCGGAACTGGGGCTGGAAGGTGCCAAAGCTCGCGCGCGCGACCTGATCACGCAGGCGCAGGACGCCTTGCATGTCTATGGTGATGATGCACAGCAGTTGCGCGAGGCCGCGCAATTCGTTATCGCCCGCAGCAACTGACGGACGCAGGCCACGCGCAGAAGTGTCAATGAATAGGTGAATACATGGCTCAGACCCCGCTATTGGACAAGGTCACCACACCTGCGGACCTCAAGGGTCTGAACGACCGCGAATTGCACCAACTTGCGGACGAGTTGCGCGCCGAGACAATCTCCGTCGTGTCAGAGACTGGCGGGCATCTGGGCGCGGGGCTTGGGGTTGTGGAACTGACAGTGGCGCTACATGCCGTGTTCGACACGCCACGCGACCGGCTGATCTGGGACGTGTCGCACCAGTGCTACCCGCATAAGATTCTGACAGGTCGGCGCGACCGTATTCGCACCTTGCGCCAGCAAGACGGGCTGTCGGGCTTCACCAAGCGCTCTGAATCGCCCTATGATCCATTTGGCGCGGCGCATAGCTCGACCTCGATCTCTGCCGCACTGGGGTTCACAATGGCGCGGGAATTGGGCGGCGCGCCGGACCCTGCCCTTGGCGATGCGATTGCCGTGATCGGCGACGGCTCTATCAGTGCGGGCATGGCGTTCGAGGCGCTGAACAATGCAGGCCATCTGGGCAAGCGGATGTTTGTGGTCCTCAATGACAATGAAATGTCCATCGCCCCGCCAACGGGGGCTATGTCCAGCTACCTGTCGCGGATTTATGTCGACAAGCCGGTTCAGGATCTGAAGCAAGCGATGAAAGGTGCGCTGTCACTTCTGCCCGGCCCCCTTCAGGAAGGTGCAAGGCGCGCAAAAGACCTGCTCAAGCATGTGACGATCGGTGGCACCTTGTTCGAAGAACTGGGCTTCAACTACCTTGGCCCGATTGACGGGCATGATCTGGACCAGCTTTTATGGGTGTTTCGCACCTTGCGCGAGCGCGCGGACGAACCGATGCTGGTGCATGTCCTGACCAAGAAGGGCAAGGGCTATGCACCCGCCGAGGGCGCGGCCGACCGCGGCCACGCGCGCGCCAAGTTCGACCTTGTAACCGGCAAACAGCACAAAGCGCCGTCAAATGCCCCCAGCTATACCAAGGTTTTCGCCGAAAGCCTGATTTCCGAGGCCCAACGCGATGACAAGATCGTGGCCGTGACAGCCGCCATGCCCGATGGGACAGGGCTGGACCTGTTTGCCAAACATTTCCCGAAGCGCATGTTTGACGTGGCTATCGCTGAACAGCATGGGGTCACCTTCTGCGCAGGGCTGGCCGCAGGTGGAATGAAGCCGTTTTGCGCAATGTATTCGACCTTCTTGCAGCGCGGTTACGATCAGGTCGTGCATGATGTGGCAATCCAACGCCTGCCTGTGCGCTTTGCCATTGACCGCGCGGGACTGGTCGGCGCGGATGGCGCGACCCATGCGGGCAGTTACGATGTGGCCTATCTGGCCAATCTGCCCGGCTTCGTGGTCATGGCCGCCGCAGATGAAGCAGAGTTGGTGCATATGGTTGCCACTGCCGTGGCGCATGACGAAGGCCCTATCGCCTTTCGCTTTCCGCGGGGAGAGGGCGAAGGCGTCGAGATGCCCGCACAGGGTGTGCCGCTGGAAATCGGTAAGGGTCGTATGATCCGGCAGGGCAAACAGGTGGCGATCCTGTCCTTTGGCACGCGCCTTGGCGAAGTCATGAAAGCCTGCGAAGCCCTTGGCGCCAAGGGGATTACACCAACCGTGGCCGATGCACGCTTTGCCAAGCCGCTCGACCGCGAGCTTATCCTTGAACTTGCCCGCACGCATGAGGCGCTGATCACTGTCGAGGAGGGCGCAGTTGGTGGGTTTGGCAGCCACGTCGCGCAACTGCTGGCGGATGAAGGCGTGTTTGACCACGGCTTGAAATTCCGCTCTATGGTGCTGCCAGACATTTTCATAGATCAGGCCAGCCCCCGCGCAATGTATGATATTGCCGCGATGAACGCCCCCCATATCGAAGCCAAGGTGCTGGAAGTTCTGGGTGTTGCCAAACTGGGCAAGCAGGCATAGCGACAGCGCGCAATCGGCAACATGACTGCCGCGAAAATCAAAGCGCCGCGGCGGCCTTGGTACCCTGGTCATACGCACCCGACAGGGCGCGCAGATGCGCCGCAATCCGGCTGAGGTCGTCATGGTCATGGCCCAACTGTCGCGCGGCCCGTACCAGCAACGCTTCGCGGATTTCGCCATATCGCCTGCACAGATCACCCCCTTTCGGCGTGATGCTGATGGCCTTTTCCTTGCCCTTGCGCCCTGATTGCACCAACCCGTGCCCCACCAGCTTGCGAATGGCATAATTTGCCAGATGGGTATCTTCGATATTCAGGATCAGACAGATATCGGCAAGCGTCTTGGGGCGTTCGCGGTGGTTGACCAGATGCACGATCAAGACTTCCAGTGCCGACAGTCCCGGCAACCCGGCCGCTGTCATGCAGCGCACTGTCCAGCGTTGAAAGGCATGATTGACCATTGTCAGCGCAAATTCCAATTCTGACAGCGCGGGCAGAGAGGATTGTGCCAGATGCGCAGAACTGACCACCGGGCCAATATCTGGAATTTCGGGCAGCCTACGAGCAGACGGGTCAGCAACCGGGGTTTTGGACATTTGACGATCTCCACATGCTCGGACAGGGGCATTCGCTGGTGCGCAATCCGTTGCTTGATTAACATTGACATTTTATCGACAATTTGTAAATGTATTTCACCAAGGGTGCGATTGCCACTAACGCGCCAGAACCCCTCTTTGGATTGGAGCGATGATGCCCACTCCCGACATAGCAGATGCGCCGCACTGGCCGGTCGTTCACACGATCGGCGTGGACGGAATGCTGATCAGCTTCAGCGACACCCTTGACGAAGCTGCCAACAGGGCAGCGCTTGCCTTTCGTGAAGCCCTTGAAGATGCAGGCCTGCAAGGCGTGCTTGAGACATCCACCTCGCTGGCATCGGTCTATCTGCGCTTCGATCTGCGCGCTGCGGACCACAAGGTCATGCGCTCTGCCTTGGATGCAATGCTGCGCCAGAATGACTGGTATGAAACACCGCTTCCCTCAGGGCGCACCCTTTGGCGCGTCCCGGCCGTCTTTGGCACCGATCTTGCGCCGCAACTGGACGAAGCCGCCGCGATGGCAGGGCTTTCCCCCGATCAGGCCATTGCAGCCCTTTGTGCCGCACCGCTGCGGGTGCAGGCCATCGGCTTTGCCCCCGGTCAGCCCTATCTGGGGCAACTCCCCCCCGAATGGGACCTCCCGCGTCAGACCGGCCTGACCCCACAAGTGCCCGAAGGGGCCCTTGCCGTGGCAATTCGCCAGATGGTGCTCTTCTCCGTCAGCACCCCGACAGGATGGCGGCATGTAGGACAGACAGCGCTGCCCCTGTTCCGACCGGACCAGCCTGAACCGTTCACCTTGCGCCCCGGCGATGATGTCCAGTTTGTTGCCGTCACGCGCGAAGAGTTCGAGAATATCCGCCGCAATGATGCTTTGGGCGGCGCAACATCGCAGGCGGCGAACTGATGCGGATGATCAAACTGCACCGCGTCGGCCCCGGAATAACCGTGCAAGACACAGGGCGCGAGGGTTGGCTCTCCCAAGGCTTGTCGCGCGGTGGCGCGGCAGATCGGCTTGCCCTGGCTGAAGGGGCCGCCCTGCTGCACCAACCGACGGAGTTGGCCGCGCTGGAAATCGCAGGCAGCTTCCTCAGCCTTGAGGTCAGCGCACCTGTTCGGATTGCACTTACTGGTGCGCCCATGCGTGCGCTCTGCGATGGCGAGGCGCTTGTATGGCATTCCAGCCATGACCTGCCCGCAGGTGCCCGGCTGGACCTGTCGGGCAGTGAAGGCGGGTACAGCTATGTGCATTTTGGTGGCGGAATTGATGCTGCGATGACTCTGGGCGCGCGCTCTGCCCATCTGGCCGCAAATCTCGGGCGCATGCTTACCAAGCAAGACAGCCTGGCGCTTGGCCCTGATAGCGGCAGTCGGGCCGGGATGACCTTCACCCCACTGTCCCGTTTCAACGGTGGACTGTTGCGGCTGGTCGAAACGCCACAGACAAAACTGTTCAGTCCTGCGCAACGCACTCGTTTCACCCAGACCACATTCCGCAAGGATGCCCGCGCCAACCGGATGGGCCAGCGCCTTGTCTGCACGGGCAAGGGTTTTGGAACTGATACAGGGCTGAGCATCCTGTCAGAAACCATCGTCCCCGGTGACATCCAGATCACAGGGGATGGTGCCCCCTTTGTGCTGCTGTCCGAATGCCAGACCACTGGCGGCTATCCCCGCATTGGCACAGTGCTGCCCTGTGACCTGCCGCGCCTTGTTCAAGCCCCGGCGCATGCTGACCTGCATTTCGCCTTTGTCAGTCTGGAAGATGCAGTCACACTGGAACGCGCCGAAGCAGACCGCCGCGACGGGCTGCGCAGCGCATTACGCCCGCTGATCCGTAACCCGCATGACATACCGGACCTTCTGGCCTATCAACTTGTCAGCGGGGTTACGCGCGGTGATGAACTGGAAGGAAAAGAGGCATGATCATACGGATCGATCTGAATGCAGATATGGGGGAGAGCTTTGGTCCCTGGCCAATGGGGGCGGATTCAGCCCTGCTGAAAGTTATTACATCGGCCAATATCGCTTGCGGTTTTCATGCAGGCGACCCTGACGTGATGGCGCAGGCGATGGCACAGGCGGTCGAGAACGGGGTCGGTATCGGCGCGCATCCCGGCCTGCCGGACCTGCAAGGATTTGGGCGAAGGCGGATGCAGATCGCACCATCCGAGGCGCGCAACATGGTGGCCTATCAACTGGGGGCCGCCCAAGCGATGGCGCGCAAGGCTGGCGGGCAGGTACGTCACCTCAAGCTGCATGGCGCGCTTGCCAATATGGCCGCCGAAGATGCCTCACTGGCACAGGCCTGTTATGAAGGCGCGCTTGCCGTCGACCCTGACATTATCCTGATGGTGATTTCCGGCACACAACAGGCGTTTGCTGCCAGGTCGCTTGGTGCGCGCATGGCGCATGAAATCTTTGCCGACCGCGCCTATACCGAAGACGGCTTGCTTATGGACCGGCGCCTGAGCGGCGCGGTGATCCACGATCCCGAACAGGTGTGCGCCCGTGTTTTGGCAATGTTGCAGGCCGGTGCGATCATCACCGCGCAAGGCACACATCTACCCGCGCAGATTGATACGATTTGCCTGCATGGTGATACACCGCAATCAGTGACACTCGCCAAGGAACTCCGGCGTGCAATCGAGGGCGCGGGGGTCATGCTTCGTCGTTTCGACGGCGAATATGCATCATGACGCTGGACCAGCTTCAGACCTTTCTTTGGGTCGCGCGCCTGCAAGGGGTGCGTCGGGCGTCCGAGCAGATGAATATCTCGCAACCCGCAGTAACCGCGCGTTTGCAAGCGCTGGAAGATGCGCTTCAGGTCAAACTGTTTGAAAGAACCACCCGTGGCGTGCGCCTGACACGCGAGGGCGAATTACTGCGCGGCTATGCCGAACAGATCGTATTCGTGCAGGAAGAAATCCGCCAGCGCGTCAGCGACCCGACCGGGCTAGAAGGGTTGTTCCGGGTTGGCGCTTCCGAAACCATCGCCGAGACATGGCTGCCGCAATTTTTGGAGCAACTCAGCCTTGAATATCCGCGGCTTGATCTGGAACTGACAGTCGACATTTCGTTCAACTTGCGCGAAGCCCTGCTGGCACGACAGTTGGATCTTGCGTTCCTGATGGGTCCGGTTTCTGCCTACACGGTAAACAATGTCGCCCTGCCAAGTTTTGATCTGGGCTGGTACCGCTCGGCAAAGCGGCCTGATCCTGATTTTCTGAAAACCCCCGTCATCAGCTATGCCCGCAATACACGCCCCTATCGCGAGTTGGTGGAGGAATTGGGCAAGCGTCATGGTCCGGGGGTGCGCGTTTTCAGTTGCGCCTCGCTTTCAGCCAGCATCCAGATGATCGCTTCAGGCATCGGGGTCGGGCCGATCCCCAACGCACTGGCGCAAGACCGCGTTGCAGCGGGGCAGCTTCAGCCCTTCGATCCGGGATGGCTGCCTGCACCGCTGGTATTCACCGCGTCATGGATGGCAGAGCCACGCAACACCCTTGCAGAACGCTGCGCGCATCTGGCCGCCAAGGTGGCACTGTCTTCGTGATAGATATTTATGATCAGTCACGATCAATAATAACGATTTGATTTGATATCAAACATCCGCGACCCTGCCCTTCAAGCGGATAGAGATTTGCAGGGGGTAGATGTGACATATCAGGATCTGGCCGGATTCCAGACAGTGCAGGAAGCACGCGCTGCCATTCGGGCAGGCATTTTTTCCGGCCATACGGCGGGGCTGGCCCCGGGCAAGCTGCAATGCAATATCGCAATCCTGCCCGAAGCCTATGCGCTGGATTTTCTGCGCTTCTGCCTGCGCAACCCCAAGCCCTGCCCCATTGTGGGCGTTGGCGAAACCGGGGACCCCACCTTGCCGACACTTGGACCGGATATAGACATTCGCCACGATGTTCCGCGCTACACCCTGTATCGCAACGGCCAGTTTTCGGAAGAGGTGACAGATATCAGCGAACATTGGCGCGATGACATGGTGACGGTTGCGCTGGGCTGCTCTTTCACGTTTGAACGCGCGTTGGTGGCCGCAGGATTGCCTATGCGCCATGTCGATCAGAATGTGACTGTCCCGATGTATCGCACCAATCTGGAGCTGGAGTCCGGGGGCGCATTCGGGGGCAAGATGGTCGTCTCGATGCGGCCACTAAGCGGGGCCGACATTCCCCGCGCAGTCGAAATCTGCACGCGCTACCCGCTGGCGCATGGTGCACCTGTGCATGTCGGCAATCCTGCCGCGATAGGGATTGCAGCAATGGACCAACCCGATTGGGGCAAAGCCGTCACCATTCATCACGACGAGGTGCCGGTGTTCTGGGCCTGCGGTGTCACCTCACAGAACGCGCTTTTATCGGCAGGCATTCCGTTGGTCATCACCCATGCGCCGGGGCACATGCTGATCAGCGATATCGAAGAGGATGCGGCCTTGCCCATCTGGAAACCCTAACCAACAGTGGAGAAGATAATGAAACTGAAACTTGCCTCTGCCCTTTTGCTATCCAGCGCGCTTGCCGCGCCAGCCAGTGCGGAAATGCTATCCGTTGTCGGAAGTTGGTCCAACCTGCCGCTGTATCAGCAATTCGAATCGCCCTTCTGGACCCAGACCCTGCCCGAAGCGTCGGGCGGCACACTGGAAGTTGCCATGACCACCCATAACGAGATGGGTCTGGGTGTAGGCGATGTGTTCAACCTGCTGGGCGATGGTGTCTATGATGTCGCCATGACCGTGGGCGATTATGCCGTGGCCGATGCGCCAGAGCTTGAGGGCCTCGATGTGCCGCTTGTCGCACTTGATGCCGATACGGCGCTGGCAATGGTAGACGCCGCGCGCCCGATGGTGGCCGATATCTTCCGCGACCGGTTCAACAGCCATGTGCTGGCGATTGCGCCCTATCCGCCGCAGATCGTGTTCTGCAACGCGGAAGTGTCGGGGCTTGATGACATGCGCGGGCTGAAAGTGCGCGGGTCTGGCCGGATGACGGCGAAATTGCTGGAAGCACTGGGTGCGGAAGGCGTGAATGTCGATTTCGGCGAAGTGCCCGGCGCATTGCAGCGCGGCGCGATTGACTGTGCGGTAACGGGTGCCGGGTCAGGCTATAACGCGGGCTGGTGGGAAGTATCGACCCATCTGGTCACGCTGCCGCTGGGCGGCTGGGACCCCGTAGTGACCGCCATCAATCTGGACCGTTGGAACAGCCTTGATGCCGAGATGCAGACCCTGATTGAAACCACCATCGCCACCGAGTTCGAAGCCCCTGCATGGGCCGTGGCGCAAGATGCGCTGGTCAATGACGTGGCCTGCCTGACAGGCATTGGCGACTGCCCTTACGGCGATGCGCGTGACATGGTGCTGGTCGAAGCGTCTGAAGCCGACTTTGAAGCCGCGCGGGCCATTCTGATTGGTGAAGTTCTGCCCGACTGGGCGGCGCGGGCTGGCAATGACTGGGCGCAGCGCTGGAATGAAAGTGTCGGTGCGGTTGTCGGCGTGACGGTCCCACTCGACTGAACCTGAACACGAAAGGGCAGCACATGGTCTTGCGGATTTTCGATATTCTGCGCCAGATAAACCGCGTGATCGCGCTGGTGGTGGGCTTGGGTCTGCTGGTCTGCGTGGGCTATGTGCTGCTCGAAATCACTTTGCGCCGCTTCGGCACCTCGCTGGGCGGCACATCCGAAATCACCGGCTATGTGATGGCTGTGACAACCGCCTGGGGCATGGGCTTTGCCCTGATGGAGCTGTCGCATATCCGCATCGAGGTATTGCGCACCCGAATGGCGGGTTGGGGGCGGGTATTTCTGGACCTGCTGGCGATGCTGGCCATGTCGGCCACTGTGGTCATCATCGCCTTTCGGGCATGGCCGGTTCTGGCGCGCTCCATCACCAACAATTCGCGCGCCAATACTGTGCTGGAGACCCCGCTCTGGATACCACAAAGCCTGTGGTTTGCAGGCTGGGTCTGGTTCGCGCTCATGTGCTGCGCGGTCACGTTTCTGACGATCATTCTGGTCTTGCAGGGCAGATTGGGCGATGTCGAATCGCGCATTGGCATCCGCAACGAGGTTGCAGATGAACTGGAGCAGGCGAAATGATCCTGTATATCTTCAGCGGGCTTCTGGGGCTGATGGCACTGACAGTCCCCGTGGGCATCGTGCTGTTTTTGCTGGGCTTTGGGGTAGACCAGTTCTTCACCCCCTTCCCGCTGATCCGCGGCTTGGGGCAATTCGTGTGGTCCTCGTCCAACTCCTCGACCCTGATCGCGATTCCGTTCTTCGTCCTGTTGGGCGAAGTTCTGGTGCGCGGCGGGGTCGCGGCCAAGACCTATGCAGCCCTTGATCGCTGGCTAAGCTGGCTGCCGGGCGGGCTGATCCATGCCAATATCGGCACGGCGACACTGTTTTCGGCCACATCCGGGTCGTCTGTCGCCACCGCTGCGACTGTCGCAACCGTTGCCATGCCGCAGGCGGAACGCCTTGGCTATGACCCGCGCCTGTTTTCAGGCGCGATTGCGGCGGGTGGCACGCTGGGGATAATGATCCCGCCCTCGATCAACCTGATCGTATATGGCTTTCTGACCGAATCCTCGATCCCGCAACTCTTTGTCGCTGGCCTGATCCCGGGGCTGATGCTGGCGGTTGGCTTTAGCATAATGACCGCCATCATCTGCCTGATCCGCCCGGAACTGGGCGGCGAGTCGCGCCGCTACCCCTTCCCAGAAATGCTGGCGGTGCTGGTCCATCTGATCCCCATCTTTTTGCTGTTCGCTGCCATTGTCGGCTCGATCTATCGCGGCTGGGCCACCCCTACCGAGGCGGCGGCTGTGGGCGTTGGCATGGCATTCGTGATCGCAGCCTTTTCGGGCGGGGTAAATTGGCCGATGCTGAAGGAATCGCTCTATGGCACCATGCGGATCACGGCGATGATCATGCTGGTGGTGCTGGGTGCCGCTTTCCTGAACTTCACCCTGTCCAGCGCTGGTCTGGGCCGCGAATTGCGCGCCTTCATGGAGGGGCTGGGTTTCACCCCCTTCATGACACTGATGGTGATTGTCGCAATCTATATCGTGCTGGGATTTTTCATCGAGACGCTGTCGCTGATGGTCATCACCATTCCGATCATGGTGCCGATCGTGGTGGGCCTTGGCTATGATCCGATCTGGTTCGGCATCCTGATGATCGTGCTGGTGGAAATGGCGCTGATTACGCCGCCGGTCGGGTTGAACCTCTATGTCGTGCAGGGCGCAAGGCGGGGCGGCAATCTGTCCGAAGTGATGGTCGGCGCGATTCCCTATGCGGTGCTTATGCTGCTGATGGCCTTTTTGCTGATCGCGGTGCCGGGGTTAGCCCTGTGGCTGCCTGCTAACCTATAGGGGAAATAATGCCGGTATTCACCTTCCAGACCGCTCATGGTCCGCAGCAGATCGCAATTGCAGAACTGGTCGTCGCAGGCTGGACGGGGCGCGATGCGGATGCAGTGCAGCATCATATTGCAGAGCTTGCCGCGCTGGGTGTTCCAGCCCCCTCGCAAGTGCCCTTGTATTACAGGGTCGGGGCAGAGTTGCTGACGCAAGACCCTGAAATCTGTGTTCTGGGGGCGGAAACATCGGGCGAAGTCGAGCCGTTTCTTGTCAGTGACGCCACGGGTGCGCTGTGGCTGGGACTGGCCTCTGACCATACCGACCGCGCGCTGGAAACCCTGTCTGTCGCGAAGTCAAAACAGGTCTGCCCGAAGCCTGTCGCGCGCGAGCTGTGGCGGCTTGATACTGTGCTGCCGTATCTGGATGATCTTACGCTTCACTCGGAAATTGTGGAAGATCAGGCACAAGGCAAGACGCGCTATCAAAGCGGCACGCTTGGCGCTATCCGCCCCTTGACTGACCTGATGAAGGGTTTGCCCGGCGGCAGACTTGCGCCCGGCATGGCAATGCTCTGCGGAACATTGCCCGCCATTGGCGGCATACGCCGCGCAAACGCGTTCAGCATGGCGCTGCACGACCCGAAATCCGGCAGAACGATTGCGCATGACTACAAGATCACGGAACTGCCGCTGATTTCCTGAACGAGGGCATTTCGGTTTGAGGGCTTTTGCGGGTGGTGGGGATGGGTGCCGAGCAGCGCAGCGTCGGGCCGCGGTGCGGCGATCCAAGCTTCAATCTGTAGCGCTTTATGCCGGCCAAATCCGCAAAAGATCAAAGCTATGCTCAGGTGGCAGCCAAATCGCCGTGCCGTGGGGGCGGCCCGGCGATGCGCGGCGGCCTTCGGCCTTTATTCCGCGCAGGACAATCCAGCGACCGGCAGATTTGTCCCGCATACCTGACCCTGACATCCGGCGCGCGCGATCCGATGCTTGCCGCAGGGTCATTCGCCTCGCACATGGCTCAACCACAGTCACAGCGCGTGCCATTTCAGGCACCGCCCCTTAGTCCGAATCCGGCAAGGCTATCATCAACACTTCCGCTGTCACGCAAATGGCATTCTGCCCTGCCTGCAATCGTCCCGTCAGGCTGGCCCCGTCGAAGCCGACCGATGCGACCTGAAGGTCAATTTCGCCACTTTGCAGCGCACCCTCGACGATCAGCAACTCGGTCGCGTAGCTTTCAAGATGCGGGGCCTGTTCAAACACGGTCCCTACCAGACTGCCAATCCCTTCAACGCGCGCTCGCAAGATATGATGGTCTTGCGCAATCCTTGTAAGTGCGCGGCCAATATCCTGATTGGGGCGCAGGGTTACAAGGAACGCAGCGCCCTTGATGGGCGCGCCTTCAACTTGCGGACGAAACAGCGTGAACTGTGTCTCTGGGTCGGGCTGCGCGACCAGCCCGGCACCGCGCAGCCCCCACCCCTGCACGGTCACATCATCGGCGATCAGGCTGTCATCACACAGCACATGGCCCATCCCCCGATCTTGCCACAGGGCATGACAATGCACGAAAGCCCGCCCATCCCGTAGCCCCAGATGTGCGCCGCCAAGCTGAATATGCGCCAATGGTTCCGTATAGGTCTGGCTATACCAAGCGGCATGTCCGTCGCCCGGCGCCGGGGCCGGAGTGACGTAATTCATGGGTGCAAGCGACGCGCCGTCCAGACGCAAATACCCATTGGCGAAGCCTGCCTTCGCAAGCCCTTGTGTGATCGCGCGGGTCAAAGTTTCGCCAGCGCGCAAGATAACCTCAATGGGTTCGGCGTGACATGCCACAACATTCGCGCGCGTGTCTGCAACAAGGCCGGGATGGGTGATCTTGCGCATGGCCTGCACCTAGCCCCCCTGCTGCGGCAACTGGCCGCGCGCTTCCAACTCTTCGCGGATCATCTTCTTGGTGATCTTGCCATAGGCGGATTTTGGCAGCGCGTCCCAGAACACCACATGACGCGGCATCTTGTAGCGCGACAGGCGCGGCGATAGCCAATCCAACACCCCATCAGGTTCAACGCCCGACATGGGCACGCAAACCGCCATGCCCACCTCGCCCCAGACAGGGTCCGGCACGCCCAGCACCGCCACCTCGGACAGGTCGGGATGCTCCAGCAGCTTTTCTTCAATCTCGCGCGGGTAGATGTTTGACCCGCCAGAGATATACATGTCTGATGCCCGACCTGTCAGATAGACAAAGCCCTGTGCATCCATATGGCCAAGGTCACCCGTCAGGAACCAGCCATTGCGAAAGCTCTTCTCATTGGCCTCGGGGTTGTTGAAATATCCGGCAAAGACGGCAGGGCCAATCACGGCAATCTCGCCGGTTTCGCCAAAAGTCACCTCGTCGCCTGCCTCATTCTGGATCTGCACCTGCATACCGGTGCGCGCAAACCCGCATGACCCGATGCGCATGGGGACATCATCCAGATGATGATGCGCAGGCGGCAGCACGGTGATATTGCCCGTCACCTCGCCCAGCCCGAAATACTGCACCAGAACCGGTCCCAGCTTTTCCAGC
This sequence comes from Roseinatronobacter sp., assembly GCA_007126715.1. Classification (GTDB taxonomy): domain Bacteria; phylum Pseudomonadota; class Alphaproteobacteria; order Rhodobacterales; family Rhodobacteraceae; genus Roseinatronobacter. The sequence goes on along the minus strand of SLAT01000296.1, from coordinate 1,844 downwards.
GCGCGGATCTGGTCGGCACGGTACATCGGCGCACCGGCATAGATGACATATCGAAGGCTGGAATGATCATGCGCATCCACGCCGGGATGTTCGACCAGCAGTTTCACGATTGTCGGCACAGTGAACATATTGGTCACGCGCCATTGCGCCACCAGCGACCAGACCTGATCGGGGTCGAATTTCTCGCCTGCGGGCAGGATGGTTTTCACCCCATGCGCAACTTGCGCCAACTGGTGAATCCCTGCCCCATGCGACAGCGGCGCCACCACGAGAGAGGCATCTTCCGGCCCTGTACCCGGCATCAGGTCGCACAGATGGTTGGTCACGACAAAGGCCAGTTGCCCATGTGTCAGCACAGCCGCCTTGGGCTTGCCTGTGGTGCCAGAGGTGAAAAAGAACCACGCCGGATCGTCGCGCTGCACCACAGCAGGCACAGGCGCTGCACCCATATGGCGGGTGACAAGCGCCTCATAGTCCGGGCCGATCAGGATCGTGGCTTTGATATGGGGCGCACAGGCCGCTGCATGGTCAGGGAATTGTGCGCCACATAACAGCAATGTCGCGCCGGATGACTGCGCAAGCCCAGCCAGATCCTGTGGCGACAGGCGGTAATTCGCAGGCACCCAGACCGCCCCCACGCGCCAGCAGGCAAACATCGCCTCAAACATCTGGTTGCAATTGGCCGATTGCACCAGCACGCGGTCGCCCTTGGCAACCCCGAACTCCTGCACCAAGGCGGCGGCAAAGGCACTTGCGCGCGCCTCCATCTCGGCCCAGGACCATTGCGCATCGCCCCAGACGAAGCCCAGATCATCGCCCAGCCGCCGCGCGCTTTCGGTCAACAGATGCGACAGGTTCATCACGCGGGTGGAAACCGGTGTCACCCCTTGGGACAGATCCACGCTCATTTCACCCTCTCCAACACCGAGACGTAATTGGTCACAGCAGCGCCGCCCATATTGAATACACCCGCAAGTTTCGCGCCCTCGATCTGCATATCACCGGCCTCATTCATCAACTGCATTGCGGCCATGACATGCATCGACACACCCGTGGCCCCAATCGGGTGGCCCTTGGATTTCAACCCGCCCGACGGGTTGACCGGCAAGCGACCCGTTTTGTGTGTTACGCCGTCACGGATCACACGGTGGCCCTGCCCTGCCTCGGCGAGCCCCATCGCCTCGTATTCCAGCATTTCGGCAATGGTGAAACAGTCATGCGTTTCAACAAGGCTGAGGTCATCAAGCGTGAGCCCTGCCTGTTCCAGCGCCTTGGCCCAAGCCATGCGCGCACCGCGAAATTCCAGCACATCGCGGCGCGACAGCGCCATGATGTCATTTGCCTGCACCCGCGTCCGAAACCCAATCGCGCGCTGCATGGTCGCCGCAGTTTCCGCATCTGCCAGCACCAGCACCGCCGCCCCGTCCGATACCAGCGAACAATCGGTGCGCCGCAAGGGTCCGGCCACACGCGGGTTTTTCTCGGACACAGTGTTGCAATACGCGACGCCGAAATCCTTGCGCATATGGGCATAGGGGTTCGCCATGCCATTGGCGTGGTTCTTGGCCGCGATCATGGCCAGTTCTTCCGAGCGGTCGCCATGACGCTGGAAATAGCCCTGCGCGATCTGGCCGAATAGCCCTGCAAAGCCGCCCTCGACATCCGCTTCCTCGGCACGGTAGCTGGCGCTGAGAAGGATATCCCCCACTTCGGCGGTCGGGGTGGCGGTCATCTTCTCGGCCCCGACCACAAGCGCGATGCGCCCGCGTCCAGACTCTATGAAATCCATCGCCCCGTGCAAAGCTGCCGATCCGGTGGCACAGGCATTTTCAAACCGCGTCGCA
>SLAT01000179.1 GCA_007126715.1 Roseinatronobacter sp. | reverse complement strand
TCTTTCAGATCGTTCATTGCGCGACCATAGGTTGCACGAACTGTGATCATGTCGAAGCTGCCTTCAACACCGATCGCTGCGTGACCAGCAGTGGTGCTACCAATCTTCGCGCGTTCGTAACCAGCACCAACCGCGAAGCCGTCGAATTCATAGCGTGCACCTATAGCAGCCATTTCGACGCGGTCACCACTTACTTCATCAGTGAATGCTGTAGTGGTTGCTGTGGTAAGTGCTGTGATCGCAGCAGCATCAGCAGGATCGGAAGGATCCAAGCCTGCGTCAGCGATAGCCTCTGCAATCGTTAAATCGAGAAGCGTATCGAAGAGACCCGTGTCTCCAAACTCAGCGTTCAGCTGTCCGATCGATGCGTGAACAGTGAAGCCATCGATGCTGTATGTGTACAGAGCATTCGTTGCACTTGAGTTCAGCACGCCACCGTTGAAGTCACGCTGGAAGAAAATGTTCTCGTTGAAGAAGCCGAGACCGGTCAGGCCAACACCGTGAAGGTCGCCAACTGCGCCTTGAACAGCACCAGCAACGTCACCCATCGACAGACGGCCGAATTCGCCCGAGATGAAGACTTGCGAAGCTGTTGTACCCATGTTGCCCGAAGCAGCATTGCCAGCACCGTCGATGCGGAAGTTACCACCGAATGCCAGGCCAGTGTCTGTTTCGCCCGAGAACGAGATGCGAGCACGCATACGGCTGTCAAAGCGGAACTTGTTTTCTGCAGCATCGTTGAATGCGATACCCATGCGTGCGTCGCCCGACAGACCCACGTCTGCTGCTGCTACGCCTGCGCTCAGTGCTACGGCTGTGGTAGCAAGAAGAAGCTTTTTCATCTTTTTTCCCTCGTTATCTAAGGAGTTTCCTCGCCTCACCAGTTGCGGCGAGGTCTGAGCCTGTTTCATCTTTTCGCAGGGTTTTTTCAAGACAAAGCGGAATGCCCTATTCGCAACGGGGAAAATATGGTGCAGATTTGTCACGCACCGCCCCGCGCCACCGCTTCGATGCCCCCCTCGCGCGCGGTTTTCCTGCCCGCTTGCCCGTCAGGTGTGCGCAGTGCATGCTACACTCTTGTTCCAAGGTCGTGAACAAGTTAGACGTAATCTCGCGTCTATGAGGGATGGTTGCAATGAATTACAAAAACGCAGCGCGCGTCACCACCATTTTGGGCCTGACATTCGTGCTGAGCGGGTGCGGCGGCGGGTTTGGAAATTTCTTTCAGGGGGGCGAACGCTCTCGCGCCGAGACAGCGGAGTTCCACGCGCAGGAGCGCGCGAGAGATGGTGCCGCGGGTCAGTCTACTGTGTGGGACCTGTTTACGAACAACCGGTCCCCAAGCACCGCAGTCGAGGTGAACCGCTATTTGTGGAATGCCGCGCTGGAAGTGCTGGATTTCCTGCCGGTTCAATCGGTCGATCCGTTCTCTGGTGTGATTGTCACCGGCTTTGGCACCCCGCCCGGCGGCGGGCGCGCTTACCGTGCCGCGATTCTGGTCAATGATCCGGCGCTGGATGCGCGGTCGTTGAATGTGGCGCTGATGACAGCCAGCGGCCCCGCCAGCCGCGAGACGATTCGCTCGGTCGAGGATGCGATTCTGACTCGTGCCCGTCAGTTGCGGGTGCGTGATCGCGGTCTGTGATCTGGACCTTGTAACAGGACAGCGCTAAAGATGCCGGGCCGGTCGCGCCCGGCTTTTTCATTGCACAGCCACAGGAAACACGATGTCCAGCCAGAATAACGCGCGCTACAGCCCGCAAGCGATAGAAGCAAAGTGGCAAAATGCTTGGGAACAGGCGCAGGCCTTCGCGGCGCAGCGCGACCCCGCGAGCGAGAAGTATTATGTGCTGGAGATGTTCCCCTACCCCTCGGGGCGGATTCACATGGGGCATGTGCGTAATTACACGATGGGCGATGTGGTCGCGCGCTATAAATCGGCGGTCGGGTTTTCGGTGCTGCACCCGATGGGCTGGGACGCGTTCGGCATGCCTGCAGAGAATGCCGCGATGGAACAGGGCGGCCACCCGCGCGACTGGACCTATGGCAACATTGCTGTAATGCGCGAGCAGATGAAGCCCCTTGGCCTGTCGATTGACTGGACCCGCGAATTCGCCACCTGCGACCCCGAATATTACGGCCAGCAACAGGCCATGTTTATCGACATGCTGGAAGCGGGTCTGGTTTACCGTAAGAATGCCGTGGTGAACTGGGACCCGGTCGATATGACCGTGCTGGCCAATGAACAGGTGATCGACGGCAAGGGCTGGCGCTCTGGCGCAGAGGTCGAGCGGCGCGAGCTGACGCAATGGTTCTTTCGGATTTCCGAATATAGCGAGGAATTGCTAAGCGCGCTGGACGGGCTGAAGGACTGGCCAGAGAAAGTGCGCCTGATGCAGCGCAACTGGATAGGCCAGTCGCGTGGGTTGCAATTCGCCTTTTCCACCGTTGATGCGCCCGATGGTTTCGACCGGATCGAAGTCTATACCACGCGCCCCGACACGCTGCTTGGGGCCAGTTTCGTTGGCATATCGCCCGACCACCCGCTGGCGCGCCATCTGGAGCGCCATGATGGCGCAGTGGCGGAATTTGTGGCCGAGTGCCGCAAGATCGGCACCACTGAAGAGGCGTTGGAAAAGGCCGAGAAGCGCGGCTTTGACACAGGTATTCGCGTACGTCATCCGTTTGATAATGAATGGGAATTGCCCGTTTACATCGCCAATTTCATTCTGATGGATTACGGCACGGGTGCTATTTTCGGCTGCCCCGCCCATGACCAGCGCGACCTTGATTTTGCGCGCAAATATGGCTTGCCGCACCCGGATGTGTTTTTCGCGCTGCAAGACGAAAGCCCTGTGACCGACACGGCATTTGTCCCGCTCAAGACCGACCCTGTGCGTTATGTGCGCGGCTTTGCGGGTGACGAGGTGCAGACCGGCGCGCAAGCGGTTGAGGAGGCAATCGCGTTTTGCGAATCGCGCGGTGTGGGGCATGGCGTCACGAATTACCGCCTGCGTGACTGGGGCCTGTCGCGCCAGCGCTACTGGGGCTGCCCGATTCCGGTGGTCCATTGTGATGCGTGTGGCGTGGTGCCCGAGAAGAAAGTGAACCTGCCCGTCGCGCTGCCCTATGATGAAGATGGCACGCCGATTGATTTCAGCATCCCGGGCAACCCGCTGGACCGTCACCCAAGCTGGCGCGATTGCGCCTGCCCCAAATGCGGCGCGCCAGCCCGGCGCGAAACCGACACGATGGACACATTTGTTGACTCGTCATGGTATTACGCGCGCTTCACTTCGCCCCATGCCGACACGCCGACCAATGCCGAAGATGCCGCTTATTGGATGAATGTGGACCAGTATATCGGCGGTATTGAACACGCGATTTTGCATCTGCTCTATTCGCGTTTCTTCGCCCGCGCGATGGTGAAGACGGGGCATCTGCCAGCAAGTGCATCCGAGCCGTTCAATGCGCTGTTCACGCAAGGGATGGTGACGCATGAGATTTACCAGACCCAAGATGCCAAGGGCCGTGCGGTCTATCACCTGCCGGAAGATGTCGAGGATGGAAAGCTGAAGACCACAGGCGAGGCGGTGCGCGTCATCCCCTCGGCCAAAATGTCGAAATCCAAGAAAAACGTGGTCGATCCGGTCAATATCATTCAGGCGTTCGGCGCTGACACCGCGCGCTGGTTCGTTCTGTCCGACAGCCCGCCCGAACGCGATGTGGAATGGACAAGTGCGGGGGCTGAGGCCGCATATAAACATCTGAACCGCGTCTGGATGCTATGCGACCGAATCGCCGCCATGCCCGATGGCACGACCACAGAGGCCGACACCGGGTTGATGCGCGCCATGCACCGCGCCATTGCCGATGTGACCAAGGCGATCGAGAATTTCGCCTTCAACAAGGCAATTGCTGAACTTTACGCTTTCACCAATACGCTGTCGAAATCGCAGGCAAGCGGTGCGACACAGAAAACCGCCATACGCACGCTGGCGCAGCTTATGGCGCCTATGGTCCCGCATCTGGCCGAAGATATCTGGTCGCATCAGGGGGGCGAAGGGCTGGTGGCGCAAGCCACTTGGCCGCAGGCCGACCCCGCGATGCTGGTGCAGGACACGATCATCCTGCCGATCCAGATCAATGGTAAGCGCCGTAGCGAAATCGAGGTTCCGGCCGATCTGCCCAAGGAAGAGGTTGAAAAACTGGCGCTGGCAGATGATGCTGTGATCAAGGCTTTGGCGGGCGGCGTGCCCAAGAAGCTGATCGTCGTGCCGGGGCGCATTGTAAATGTCGTTGTCTGACCGCAGAACCTTGCTTCTGACCTTTGCCGCCCTGCCACTGGCGGCGGCCTGTGGCTTCAGCCCGGCCTATGCGCCCGGTGGCGCGGGCCAGGCTCTGCGCGGGCAGGTCCGTGCGGCCGATCCTGTGCGGTCGCGCGACTTCGACTTTGTCGCTGCAATTGAAGACCGTTTGGGGCGACCAAGCGCGCAGCGGTTTGATCTGATTTATAGCATTACCACATCCGAACGCGGTGCAGCGCGCATACCCGGCTTGGGTGACAGCCGGATCACGCTGTTCGGCACAGTGACTTATCAGTTGACCGACAGTGCGACTGGCGACGTGGTGACCGAAGGCAGTCTGCGCAATTTCACAAATTATTCGACCACCGACACCCAGCTTGCGACGTTGCGGGCGAAAGAAGATGCCGAAGCACGTCTGATGCGTATTCTGGCCGATCAGGTTGTGGCGCGTCTGATTGCGGCGCTGTCTGAATGAAGCTGAACGCGCGCGATCTGGCACGGCTGATCTCCAAACCCGACCCCCGGCTTGCGGGAGTTCTTATCTTTGGACAGGACGCGATGCGCGTCGCGCTGAAACGTCAGGAATTTGTCGCTGCCGTGATCGGGCCGCAAGGCGAAACCGAGATGCGGCTTGAACGCATGTCCGGTGCTGATCTGCGCAAGGGCGGCGCAGGCTTGCGCGACACGGTCAAGGCGCAAGGTTTCTTTCCCGGTCCGCGTGCGGTGCTGGTCGAAGATGCGACGGATATGGGCCATGATGCGCTCGCAGGCGCGTTGCAAGACTGGCGAGAGGGCGATGCACAGCTTGTAGTGACGGCTGGTGCGCTGAAAGCAAATTCCAAACTGCGAAAACTGTTTGAAGCTGCGAAACATGCGGCAGCAATCGTGCTGTATGATGATCCCCCTTCGCGTGAGGAAATAGAGGCCGCGCTGAACAAGGCCGGACTGACGCAGATCGACGCTGCTGCGATGCAAGATATGGTCGCGCTCTCGCGCACGCTGGATCCCGGCGATTTCCGCCAGACGCTGGAGAAGATCGCGCTGTACAAGCATGGTGACAAGACCCCGCTCCAGTCACAAGACATTGCCGCAGTGGCACCTTCCAGCACAGAAGCCGTGGTTGACGACCTGTTACACGCAGTGGCCGAAGGGCAATCGGCGCTGATTGGTCCGCTACTGGTGCGCCTTCAGGCCCAGGGGGTGCAGGCTGTGACGCTGGCGATCATGTCGATGCGCCATTTCCGCAGCCTTCATGCCATGAGTTGCGACCCCGGTGGGCCGTCTGCCGGCATACAGCGTATGCGTCCCCCCATATTCGGGCCACGGCGGGACCGGCTGCTGGGGCAGGCGCAGAAATGGGGCCTGCCACGTCTGGAGCGCGCGCTTGGCGAATTGATCGAGGCCGATCTGATCTTGCGCTCAAGCTCAAACGCCCCCAGCATGGCTGTGATGGAACGCGCGCTGATCCGGCTGGCCATGCTGGTGCGGCGCTAGGACAACCAAAATACCGGAGGGCTTATGTATACCGTAATCGGTCGCGCGAATTCCCGTGCAACGCGGGTATTGTGGATGCTTGAGGAACTGGCGCAGGATTACGAACACATTCCGGCGGCCCCTCAATCCGAAGGCGTGGTCAGTTTCAATCCGGCGGGGAAGGTGCCCGTCCTGATTGAAGACGGGACACCGATCACCGATTCGACTGCGATCATCCAGTATCTCGCCGACAAGCATGGCGCGCTGACATTCCCCGCCGGAACACTGGACCGCGCGCGACAGGACAGCCTGACACAATTCCTTCTGGACGAATTCGACGCAGCACTGTGGATGGCGGCGCGGCACAGTTTCCTGTTGCCTGAACAGTTGCGCCAGTCCGCTATCAAGGAGTCATTGATCTGGGAATTCACCAACAGTCAGAAGACTTTGGTAAACCGCATGGGGGATGGCCCGTATCTTATGGGGCATGACATGACTGTGCCCGACATCATCCTGACGCATTGCGGCATATGGGCCAAAGTGGCCAAATTCCCCATCCACGAGCCGCGCCTGTCCGATTATCTGACCCGCATGACCGCGCGCGCGCCTCTGGCCAGGGTGCTGGCGATGATGGGCTAGCGCGGGGGCATTTTCTTGCTGCAAATATTCGCGGGGTTTCTCAAGGGGGGCGCGCCCCCCTTGAGGCAGGAGGTTTGGAGGGCGGCAGCCCTCCAAGTCTGGTCAACCGGGTTATTTACGCGCAGGATCGGCGGGATATGTGCCAAGAATGTTCAGGTATGATGTGAAATAGCGCAGCTCTTCCAAGGCACGCGCGACATTGTCATCCTCGGGGTGGCCCTCGATCTCGGCGAAGAACTGCGTGGCGGTGAAAGAGCCATCCACCATGTAGCTTTCCAGCTTGACCATATTCACGCCATTGGTCGCAAATCCGCCCATCGCCTTGTATAGCGCGGCGGGTATGTTGCGCACACGAAACAGAAAACTTGTCATCATGCCATGCGCCCCGCGGCGCGACTGATCGGGCGCGCGGCCCATCACCAGAAACCGGGTGGTGTTTGTGCCTTCATCCTCGATATGCCGCGCCAGCACATCCAGCCCGTATATCTCGCCCGCCAGTTCTGACGCCAGCGCCGCCAAGGACGGCTCGCCCCGTTGCGCCACTTCGCGGGCGGAACCTGCTGTATCTGCCCCTGTGACACGGTGAATCCCGTGTTCCTTGAGAAAGGCGCGGCACTGGCCCAGCAGCATTGTGTGGCTCATTGCATGGGTGATATCCGCCAGCGCGACGCCTGGCAGGGCCAGCAGGTTGATATGCACCCGCACAAAGGCTTCATCCAGAATATGCAAGCCGCTGCCGGGTAGCAGATGGTGAATATCGGCCACCCGCCCGAAGGTCGAATTCTCGATCGGCCGCATCGCCAGATCGGCCTGTTCGGTGCGGACCTGTTCAAAGACATCCTCGAAAGTGCGGCAGGGGACCGCCTCCATATCGGGGTGCTTCAGACGGCAGGCTTGGTGTGAATACGCGCCCGGTTCGCCCTGAAATGCTATCTTGCCAGTCATGTTTTTGCTCTCAAAGCCCAGAATTCGCCCAAATGGGCGTTTCATCGCGGTAACTACCGCTTGAAACCTGCAAGGGGAAGCGGATACATACATGCAACTTCGCTGATATACAGGAATGCGATATGTTTGACACGATGGTTCTCACCAAGGCGGTTGCTGCATTTTGTGGCGCGCTACTGATTTTTCTTCTCGGCAACTGGGCGGCTTCGGGCTTGTATGTACCCCGCAACGCTGGTGAGCAACAGGCGTTCATTGTCGATACAGGCGCGGATGATGTCGCGGCAGAGCCTGTCGCAGAACTGACCTTTGAGGAGGCGTTCGAGGTTGCCGACGCTGGTGCGGGTTCGCGTTTGTGGTCGCAATGTCGGGCATGTCACGCTCTGGAAGCGGGGCGCAATGGTGTGGGCCCTTATCTGCATGGTGTCGTGAACCGGGAGATTTCGTCAGTTGACGGGTTCAACTACTCCGGTGCGTTGACGCAAGCGGGTGATGTCTGGACCCCAGAGGTTCTGTCAGAATTCCTGCTGAACCCCAGCGCGCTGACCCCCGGCACATCTATGAACTATCGTGGAATGCCAAGTGCGCAGGACCGCGCCAACCTGATTGCCTATATCGAAAGCGAAAGCTGATCTTCGCAGGATCACTTTTTTGCAGGCCGCCCGCAGAACGGGCGGCCTGTTTTCTTTTCATCAAGCGCAATCAAATTACCTTGTCCCCAACGTGAAACACTTGCGGATGTATCGACAGCACCGCACAAAGACGAAATAAAGAGAGATAAGCCTGTGCAAGGCAGGCCATAACAGGAGGAGTTGCCAATGCACCGCGAGTCCAGAGCAAAACCCGTGACCTTCCCTGTCGGTCGCCAGCGAATGCCGTTTGTTGCGGCAGGGCTACTGATTGCATCATTGCTTGTCAGCCCCGTTTTCGCCGTCGAGGAAGAGGGTGTGATCCGGGCGCATGGGTACTCCTTTTATGGCGACCTGACCTATCCAGAAGGGTTCGAGCATTTTTCTTATGTGAATCCCGATGCCCCCAAGGGCGGCAGCATCTCGATTTCGGCGCAGGGCACGTTTGATTCGATGAATCCTTTCACCCGGCGCGGGCGGGCGGGGCTGCTGTCGTCTGCGATTTACGAAAGCCTGCTGGAAAGTTCCGAGCCGATGGGCGGCGGGCTGGTTCCGGCGGATGTCTATGGCGAAGCCTATGGGCTGTTGGCGCATACGGTCGAATATCCCGAATCCAAAGAATGGGTCATATTCCACATGCGCCCCGAGGCGCGGTTTTCTGACGGAACGCCCCTGACAGCGCATGATGTGGTGTTCCCGCATAACCTGTTTCTGGAGCAGGGCTTGCCATCCTATGCGCAAGGTGTCAGCGCGCGTGTGATCGGTGCAGAGGCGCTGGATGATCACACGGTCAAGTTCACTTTCGCCGACGGGATCTCGCGCCGCTCGCTGATTGATCAAGTGGGGGCCACGCCTGTTTTCTCGCAGGCATGGTATGAAGAGACTGGCGCGCGACTGGACGAATCACGCATGGAAATTTCGCCCGGGTCCGGGCCCTACATTCTGGACAGTTTCGAGGTGAATCGCCGCATCACCTATCGTCGCAACCCGGATTACTGGGCCAACGACCTGCCGCAAAACCGTGGCAGACATAATTTCGATGAAATCCGCATCGAGTATTTTGCCGATGGGTCTGCCGCGTTTGAGGCGTTCAAAACAGGGGAATACACTTTCCGTGCCGAGAATAATTCCCGTCAATGGGCGACCGGATATGACTTTCCGGCGCTGAACCGTGGCCATGTGCTGCGCGATGAATTGCCGACCGGCTTTCCGCCCACACCCACGGGGTTTGTCTTTAATCTGGAACGCGATTTCTTGCAGGACAAACGCGTTCGCGAAGCGATCTCGCTAGCGTTCAATTTTGAATGGACGAATGACACGCTGCAATATGGCCTGTTCCAGCAACGCGCCTCTTTTTCGCAGGGCACACGCTTTCAAGCTGATGGCCCGCCCGAGGGGCTGGAGTTGGAGTTGCTGCAATCTTTGGGCGATCTTGTCCCGGAGGAAGTGCTGAGCGAGCCTGCGCGCGTGCCCCACGCCTCTGATCCCGCGCGACTGACCGACCGGCGCAATATCCGTGCTGCCAGCGCCCTGCTGGCCGAGGCGGGCTGGGAAGTTGATAACTCTGGCCTCCTGCGCAACGCCGCCGGACAGCGGATGACAATCGAAATACCCGTTTCCTCGGCCGGGTCCGCGACGATGGATTCGATCATCGAAACCTTTACCCAGAACCTGCAAGGTTTGGGGATTGACGCGCGGTTCCAGCGGATTGATCCCGCGCAGCACACTGACCGGCGGCGCAATCGTGACTATGACATGATTTTCGACCAATATACCGCCTTCATGGATACAGGCACGGGCCTGCACCAGCGCTTCGGGTCAGAGGCGGCAGATGATGTGTTCAACCCCGCAGGTCTGCGCAGTGAACTTGTCGATGCGGTGATCGACCTGTCACTGGATGCGCCCGACCCCGAAACACGCGACGCCGCCCTTATGGCGCTGGACCGAGTTTTGCGCTATGAACATTTCATGATCCCCGGTTGGTTCAATGACACTGTCTGGGTCGCACATTGGGATATTTTCCAGCGACCGGATGAGACACCGCCATTTTCCACAGGGGAAATGGACTTTTGGTGGTTCGATGCAGACCGCGCGGCCGAATTGCGCGCTGCTGGCGCATTGAGGTAGGCATGGGCGCGTATATTGCCCGACGCCTTGCGCTGATCATCCCCACGCTGCTGGGGGTGATGGTGATCAATTTCTTTCTTGTGCAATTCGTGCCCGGTGGCCCGATCGAGCAGGTGATTGCCCAGATGGAAGGGCAAGGCAATGTCTTTGGCGCGTTTGATGGGGGCGCTGCCGATGTGAATGTCGGCGCGGTCGAGAATGAACGCTATCAGGGTGCACGCGGCCTGCCGCCGGAATTCATTGCGCAGTTGGAACGCGAATTCGGTTTCGACAAGCCGCCGCTGGAACGCTTCCTGCATATGATGTGGAACTATATGCGCTTCGACTTTGGCGACAGCTATTTCCGCTCGATCTCGGTGATTGATCTGGTGATCGAGAAGCTGCCTGTGTCGATCACGCTGGGCCTGTGGTCCACGCTGATCGCCTATGCCGTGTCGATCCCGCTGGGTATTCGCAAGGCCGTGCGCGACGGGTCACGCTTTGACACCTTCACCTCTGGCATCATCATCGTGGCCTATGCGATTCCGGGCTTCCTGTTCGCAATCTTGCTGCTGGTCCTGTTTGCAGGCGGGTCGTATTGGCAGATTTTCCCGGCGCGGGGCCTGACCTCTCCACAAGAAGTGTGGGACCAGCTTTCCCCTCTGGGCAAGGTTCTCGACTATCTTTGGCACATCACCCTGCCGGTCATCGCCTCGACCATTTCGGCCTTTGCGACGCTGACCTTGCTGACCAAGAACAG
>SLAT01000272.1 GCA_007126715.1 Roseinatronobacter sp. | reverse complement strand
GGTACAGCACGCTGGGGCGGTCCTCATCCGCCAGACCGGCGGTGCGCGCTTCCATGTCGGCCTGCACGTCCGCGCGCCATTCGATCAGCGGTTCAATCCGTTCCGGCCTGCCCATCGCGGTTGCAGCCATGGTCATGTATTCGCGCGTCAACTCCTCGGACCCGTAGCGGATCGTCATCAGGTTCAGGTCCGCATTGATGATCGGGTCGATATAGTCCGGCCCGCGTCCGGCCCATTGGATGACCAGTTCGGGGTTGACCCGTGCCAGTTCTTCTACATTGGGGATGAAGTTGGGCGCGGTGATGTCTGACGGAATGTCGCGTGCTTCAGGAAATATCCGCCCAAGAATACCTTCCATGATGGCGGATTTCGCGGTCGGATTCATCCCCACCAGACGGTCGGTCGCGCCGTCAATGGCAATCAGGGTCGATGCCATAGGGATGGGAATTGACGCGATCCGCTGTGCGGGCGCGGGCAGTGTGACCTCGCGTCCTTCGTGATCCATGAATGTTATTGAATCCGCGGCAAGGGGTGTCGCAAACAGGGCGGCACAAACTAAATGGGACAGTCGCATGACGGGCCTTTCGTGGCATAGCCCCGGCCGTGCATGCCATTTCCAGCGCTGAAGGGTGTGGCAAGGCTTGGGCGCGAGGTGCGGTTGATCATGACCTGGCGCGACCTTGAGGGTCCAAGCTTGGCAGGTTATAAGTTTAGTGTTTAAGTCGGGTATTGTCATCGGTCATTTGGGATGTGTCCTGCTTTGGGACTGGAACTGCGCAGGCTCCTTTCATCTGCAAGTTGCTATCGGTTGCGGTGGTTGCAGCGTGCGGCTTGAAGGATCTGCATCATACAGCGACAACCTGTCGGCCCTCTTCGCGCCATTCTGGCAAGCCGCCATCCAGTCGTCGTGCGTTGAAGCCCTTATTCCGCAGGGCGACGACAGCCTGATGGGCATAAATGCAATAAGGGCCGCGACAATAGGCGATGATTTCGGCACCCGGTTGCAGATTGGCGGTGATGCGGTCCAACTCGTGCAACGCGACATTCGTCGCGCCGGGGATGTGGCCCGCCTCGAACTCATCTGCAGGCCGGACATCAAGGATCGTGACCGACCCTTCGGCAATACGCGCGGCCAGATCATCGCGGCTGACAGCTTCGGGGGCGTCTGCCCCATCCGATAACCCCCGCAGAATCTTGTCGACCTGCGCAAGATTACGGTCCGCCACAACCCGCAGCAGGTCCATCAGTGCAAGTGCCTTCGCATCGCCTAAGGTATAGATCACCGCCTTGCCCTCTCGACGGCTGGTGACAAGCCCCGCGCGGCGCAGGGTTTGCAGGTGTTGGGAGGTATTCGCAATGCTCAGGCCGGTCTTTTCGGCCAATCCTTCGACCCCGCGCGGACCTTGCGCGATCTGTTCCAGCAACATCAGCCTTGCGGGGGCCGAGAGAGCGCGCGCGACCAATGCATATTCATCCAGAAGGGCAGCTTTGGGGCTGATTGACATCGGGCAGCTCCTCAGATTATATCATTCAAGCGATTACTTGAATGATATCGATTCCCACAGATACCGCAAGCCCGAAGGTGCAGCGCCCATGTTTGACACGATCCTTGCGCAGGAACCCATGCTGCGGCTGTCGGCCTTTCTGTCGGTGTTGGTTGGCATGGCTGTGTGGGAACTTGCCGCCCCATGCAGGCGGCGGGAAATCCCGCGTGTGATCCGCTGGACGAACAATCTGGGTCTTGTGGTGCTGGACACGATCATTCTGCGCCTCAGCTTTCCGATCCTTGCGGTCGGGCTGGCGCTGCTGGCGGAAGAACGCGGCTGGGGGCTGTTCAGCCTGTTTGATCTGCCCTTCTGGTTGATGGTGCTGATCTCGATCATCGTGCTCGATCTGGTGATCTACCTGTCGCATGTCATGTTTCACGCCGTGCCCGCGCTGTGGCGGCTGCACCGGATGCACCATGCCGATCTGGAATTTGACGTGACCACCGGCCTACGGTTCCATCCTATCGAAATCCTGCTGTCGATGGTTATCAAGCTGGCAGTGGTCGCGGCCCTTGGTGCGCCTGCGGTGGCGGTTCTGACTTTCGAGGTGGTGCTGAACGCGACCGCGATGTTCAACCATGCCAACATCCGCCTGCCAAAGGGGGTGGACAGGGTGCTGCGCTGGTTCGTCGTCACGCCCGACATGCACCGCGTGCATCATTCCGTCGTGCCGGTCGAAACGAACAGCAATTTCGGCTTCAACCTGCCTTGGTGGGACAGGCTGCTTGGCACATATCGCGCGCAACCGAAAGCAGGCCATGAGGGGATGACCCTCGGGATCGAGCAATTCCGCACCCCGCGCGATCTGCGGTTGGACCAGATGCTGATCCAACCGCTGCGCGGCCCCGCCAGTGGCGGCGCGCTGGACAGCAAGAAAGACCGCGAATGACCGCGCTTGCCTTGGGTATCCGCGAGAACCTGACGCAATTCTCGCACCAGCTTGTTCAGGTTCTGTTGGTGGGGTTTGCCATCGGCATGACGCGCACAGTTATTCCCGCACTGGCAGAAAGTGAATTCGGCGTGGCGCAGGGGTCGTTCCTGTTGCTCAGTGCCTTCGTGGTGGCCTTTGGCGTGGTCAAGGCGGTGATGAATTTTGTGGCCGGGCGGTTGTCGGAACGTATCGGGCGCAAGCAGGTCTTGCTTTGGGGCTGGATCATCGCGCTGCCCATTCCAGTGATGATCTGGGCCGCGCCTAACTGGGGCTGGATCGTGGCGGCAACTGTGCTTCTGGGCATCAATCAGGGGCTGTGCTGGTCGATGACCCAGAGCGCGAAGCTGGATATCACCCGCGCGGATCAGCGCGGG
>SLAT01000037.1 GCA_007126715.1 Roseinatronobacter sp. | reverse complement strand
TGCGGGCTATAACATGGGCGGAGAGGATTTTGCCTATATGCTGGAAGAGCGTCCTGGCGCCTATATCGTGTTGGGCGCGGGCGAGGGGCCGGGGCTGCATCACCCGGAATATGACTTCAATGATGAGATTATTCCCTATGGATGCAGCTGGTTCGTAGGCATTGCAGAGGCGCGACTTTCTGTCTGATTACGGGGTCAATCCCTCAATTTCAGGGCCGCGTGCACGCTTTGGGCTTGCGTCGAGAGCCCGGAATCAAATCGCTTTGAATCGAAGGACGTCTGCCTTTCACGCACTGAATTCTGCGTTAATAATCAAATTTATCTTCAACATTACAAATATTTACCCAGTGTTCGCATGAAGGGCATGTTTCAGGGTTGACTCCGATGGGATGTCGCAGTCCACTTGGGCCATGGGACACGCCTTTCGGTACTTCAACCGGCATGGCATCAGAACCCTTAAGCTGCATCGTAACCGCAGCGTAAAACATGGAGGATCACATGAATAAACCGTTTACAGCTGGCCTGGTTGCCGCCGGGATGATGATGGGCACGACTGCACTTGCGCAGGAAACCTTCATCTCTATCGGGACAGGGGGCGTTACCGGCGTCTACTATCCCGCAGGTGGTGCGATTTGCCGTCTGGTAAACCGCGACCGTGCCGAGCATGGCATCCGTTGTGGCGTCGAATCAACCGGCGGGTCGATCTTCAACATCAACGCAATCCGTTCGGGCGAGTTGGAGTTCGGCGTTGCGCAGTCTGACTGGCAGTACCATGCGTTTAATGGCACCTCCAGCTTCGAAGATGACGGGGCATTCGAAGGGCTGCGCGCAGTCTTTTCGCTGCATCCTGAACCCTTTACAGTTGTTGCCCGCGCTGATGCAGGGATCACAAGTTTTGATGATCTGGAAGGCAAGCGTGTGAATATCGGCAATCCCGGTTCTGGACAGCGCGGCACGATGGATGTGGTGATGGAAGCCATGGGCTGGACCCTGGATACTTTCGCACAGGCGACCGAATTGCCGCCTGCCGAACAGTCGCTGGCGCTATGCGACAACAATGTGGACGCGATCGTCTACACTGTCGGGCACCCGTCAGGTGCGATTCAGGAAGCGACCACAGCTTGTGACACAGTTTTGGTGAATGTCGATAACGACGCGATCCGCGCCCTTGTCGAGGACCGCGACTACTACCGCATGGCAACCATTCCGGGCGGCATGTATCGTGGCACCAATGAAGACATCACAACCTTTGGTGTCGGTGCAACCTTTGTCAGCTCGGACGAAGTCAGCGAGGAAGTGGGCTATCAGGTCACCCGCGCGATCTTCGAGAACCTTGACCAGTTCACGGCATTGCATCCTGCCCTTGCCAATCTGGACCCAAGCGAGATGGTCAGCGACGGTCTGTCAGCGCCCCTGCATCCGGGCGCAGAGCGGTATTTCCGCGAAGCTGGTCTGATCGAGTGATCTGACCTTTAACGCTCTTCCGCGCGGCGCGTGATGACGTGCCGCGCGGATAGTGTTGCGACTGCAATCCAAGAATAATCTTCATCAATGGGGGACGGGCGTATGTCGACTGCGCAAAAGCCGGAGACGCGGCAATTCTCGGATGAGGAGCTGCAAGACCTTGTGGCCAGCACGGATTCGGGTGGACGTGATCCGAAAAACCGGGGCGTTGCCTTGTTGATTGCGACAGTCGCATTTCTGTGGTCAGGTTTTCAGATCTGGATCGCTGATCCGCAATTCTCGCTTGCGCAGCACATTCCCTATGTGCGGGTCATCGGCTCTGACATGACCCGCCCGATGCATCTGACTTTTGCGCTTTTCCTTGCCTTTCTGGCTTATCCGGCGTTCAAGAGCTCTCCGCGCAGCTATATTCCCATTTATGATTGGGTGCTGGCGCTCGTTGCGGCGGGGTCTGCATTCTATGTCTTCTGGTTCTCGCGCGAGATTTCCGGCTCTGCACGGCAGGGGCGGCTTACGCAGGTGCAAACCGCCGATGTGCCTATTCTGAACAATTTCGAAGGTTTGATCGGGCCTACCATCTTTCCGCAGGTCATTGTCGGAACGATCGGGTTGCTGCTGCTTCTGGAGGCATCGCGCCGCGCCCTTGGGCCAGCGCTGACCATCGTCGGCAGCATCTTTCTTGCCTATAGCTATTTCGGGCAAGGCTGGCTGATCCCTGATCTGATTGCACATGAAGGTCGCAGCTTTAACGGCATCATCAACACTCAATGGCTGTCCACTGAAGGGGTATTCGGCATCCCGCTGGGGGTCTCGACGGCATTCGTGTTCCTGTTTGTGCTGTTCGGTGCGCTTCTGGACAAGGCTGGCGCTGGCAATTACTTCATCAAACTGGCTTTTGCAGGGCTTGGGCATTTGCGCGGCGGTCCCGCAAAGGCGGCGGTTGTAGGTTCTGGCGCGACGGGGCTGATATCTGGCTCATCCATTGCCAATGTGGTGACCACTGGTACATTCACCATTCCCCTGATGAAGCGTGTGGGCTTTTCTGCGGAAAAGGCGGGCGCGGTAGAGGTGTCTTCTTCGGTTAATGGCCAGATCATGCCGCCTGTCATGGGGGCCGCGGCGTTCCTGATGGTGGAATTTGTTGGTATCTCTTATCTGGAAGTCATCAAACACGCTTTCATTCCTGCCGTCATTTCCTATATCGCGCTTGTCTATATCGTGCATCTTGAAGCGTTGAAAAATGGCATCCCGGCATTGGGCAAGGGTGCCAGCCTGCTGACAATGCTGTGGAAAACCGTTCTTGGTTTTGTTGTTGCAGGGGCCGGGTTTTACGGTGCCATCGCGGCTGTCGATCTGCTGCGAGAGGTGGCACCGGGGATTTCCAATATCGTCACGCTGCTGGCCCTACTGGGCATTTACCTGGGTTGCCTTTTTGTCGCCTCGCAGCGTCCTGATCTTGAACTGGACGACCCGAAGGCGAAGGAAATCAAACTGCCGGTCATGCGCGAGGTGTTTCCGACCGGTCTGCATTACCTTCTGCCGATTATCGTGTTGATCTGGTTCTTGATGGTCGAGCGGCAGTCACCGGCAAAATCGGCCTATTTCGCGGTTATGACGATGCTGTTCATCATTCTGACCCAGCGCCCTCTGAAATCGCTTTTGCGCGGGCAGGGTGATGTCCTTGTACAGTTCCGCCTTGGGATATCCGACCTGATTGATGGCATGATCGCGGGCGCGCGCAACATGATCGGCATTGCCGTGGCAACTGGTGCCGCAGGGATTATCGTTGCAACCGTAACCCGCACACCCATCGGCACCGAGCTTGCGGGGCTGGTCGAGATGCTGGCGCTGGGTAATCTGTTTCTGATGCTGGTGCTGGTCGGGTTGTTCTCGTTGATCCTTGGCTTGGGCTTGCCAACAACGGCAAATTACATCGTTGTGTCATCGCTCATGGCGACGGTCGTGGTGTCGCTTGGTGCGCAAGAAGGGTTGATCGTTCCGCTTATCGCCGCACATTTGTTTGTGTTCTATTTCGGGCTGATGGCAGATGTCACGCCACCTGTAGGACTGGCGAGTTTCGCGGCCTCTGCCGTGTCAGGGGGCGACCCGATCAAGACAGGTTTTCAGGCGTTTTTCTACAGCTTGCGGACCCTCGCTTTGCCATTTCTGTTCATCTACAACCCGACCCTGATCCTTTATGGTGTCGATCTTGGAACGACTGCCGGGGTATTGCAGGCTGTCTTTATCTTTGTGATCGCGACATTTGCGATGCTGTTGTTCGCGGCCGCCACGCAGGGCTATTTTCTTGCACGTTCAAGACTGCATGAATCGGCGGCGCTGCTGCTGGTGGCCTTCACGCTTTTCGTGCCGAATTTCTGGCTGGATCGGGTGCAGCCAGAGTTTGACCGCATTTCGGGACTGGAGTTCGAGCAGGTGCTGGAACAGGCTGAAGCTGGCGACCAGTTGCGCCTTGAGGTGACAGGACCGGATTTCAACACCGGCCAGCCACGATCTGTAACATTGCTTCTGGATGTGGATGCTACACCCGCCGAGCAGAGGGCAGGTCAGACAGGACTGTTCCTGATGCCGGAATCCGACCGGATGGTGCTGGATGAGCCTATGTTCGGCTCTCCCTTCCAGCGTGCGCTTGGGGATTTTGATTTTTATGGGAGCGAGCAGGTTGAGTTGACGGCCGTCCTGCGCCCCGCCGACCGGATGCCAGAGCAACTGTTTTACATCCCCGCTCTGCTGTTGCTGTTGGGCGTGATCCTGATGCAGCGGCGGCGTCAGACCCAGCCGGCATTCTGATCTGGCCGCCTGCCCAAAATCGGGAAGGCGGCTCAAAACTAGGGGCGCAGGCTGCCAGACGCTAGAACATCGCGTGTTCGCCCAGTCCCGCATCAACCTCGCCCCGTATCATGCGCTGGTAATGTTCTTCCAACCTGTCCTCGCCAAAAACAGGCGTTGCGTCTGGGTCATATCGGCCAGTGCGCTCGTCCCAGACCAACATCGATTCGGTTGCGTAATACCGCCCTATACGGGCAAATTCGGCCTTTTCTGCCATTTTGGGGCTCACCCGCCCCAGCACAGACAAGGTCACGATAATCGCATCCATCAAGCGCACCGGAACATGCCGGAAACGGGGCGGTTTCCCCGCCACCTTGAACAGCAACTCCCCCTGAGCGCGCGGCGTCAGGGCAGGCCCGGGTCCGCCAACCGGCAGAATGCGGTTCATCCGGTCAGGTGCCCCGACACAGCCCACCAGATAACGCGCCAGATCACGGTCGCTGATGGGGGTGCAGGCCGTCAGTTCGCCATTGCCAAACAGCAAGAATGGCTTGCCCGCCTGCAAGCGTTTCACCTGCCCGGAGAGGGATTTGAAAAACGCAGTCGGTCGCACGATGGACCAGCGCAAGCCAGAGGTCATCAATTCTGCCTCGAACGCCAGTTTCGCGCGCTGGAATTCCAGCAGCGGCTTTTGCACGCAAATGGCAGATAACAGAATGAATTGCGAAATCCCTGCTGCCTTGGCCGCATGCAACATGTTCAGATGTGCCTGATAATCCACAGCCCAGGCATCTTGCTTGCGACCGCTGCGCGACGCCATGCAGGAGATGATAACAGACCCGCTAAATCGCGAGATTACAGGCAAGAGGGTTTCAGGGTCGTTGAGGTCAATTTCAATGGACTGCACTGTGTCGGGCAGTTTCGATGCAGTGTTTTTTCGCTGAAGGCAGATTACGTCAAAGCCTTGTGCCAAAAGTTCCGAAAGCGTGGCCTGCCCGATTGTTCCACTGGCACCAAGCAAGAGAATAGAGGGCAAAGACATCAGATCAGACCTGTGAAAATTCTGCTGTAACCCTGTCCCTTTTCAACAGTTTGCACAAGTGCCGCATGGTCTAATCGGCGCTGATCGTCCTATAATTCCCTGCAAAAAAGCTAAGCCCCGCACCATCGCACGTGCTGACGCGGAGCACCTCTCCCACCACAATCGCGTGGTCGCCACCGGGATAGAGCGCATGTCGGCGGCATTCGAAGCGCGCAATACAGCCTGCAAGTAAGGGATTGCCGCCAACGCCTTCGGTCACATCCGGCAGGTTGAAATCCAGCCCGTCTTGCGCGAAATGGCGCGCGAGATGCATCTGGTCGGCACCCAGAACATGAATGGCAAAGTATTGGGCTTCGCTAAAGGCATCAAAACGACGCGAAAATTTGCCGGGGGCCCACATGACCAATGCAGGGTCGAGGGAAAGCGACGCAAAGCTATTGGCCGTAATTCCCAGCGGCCCTTTGTCGCTGAGCGTGGTCACAACAGTTACCCCTGTTGCAAAGCGCCCCAAAGCATCGCGAAAAGCGCGCGCATTCTCAGCGTCTGGAGAAAAGCTGTTTTCGCTCATGAAAGACCCGTCCATCTTGTCACGTCCCTGCCTGTTACACTCGGGCGGGACGTAACCCGCTACGCGTGGCCGACAAGTGTTATTCCTGCCCGCTCTTGTCGGATTTCTGTGTCCCGAATACAGCGGCCTGTAAACCTGCCACTTGGGCGGCAATCCTTGGCAAACGGCGCAGGACCTTGCGAATCTGCATCTGTGTCTCAAGTCTGGTGGCCGGATCGCCCAGCATTGTCCGTCCCGCAGGAACGTTTGTGAAAACCCGACTGGCACCGCCGACGATCACATCGTCACCGATGAAGATATTGTCATTCACCGCAACCTTGCCCGCCAGCAGCACCCGATTTCCGATCCGGGCAGAGCCAGCGATCCCCGCCATGCCACACATCATGCAATCCTCGCCAATCTGCACATTATGGCCGATCTGGCAAATTGAGTCGATCTTGGTCCCCGACCCTATGACCGTATTGCGGATTGTCCCCCGATCGACCGAGGAATTGGCCCCGACTTCCACATCATCGCCGATCTCTACAGCCCCTAACGACTGGATACGCTGCCATTTCTGTTGCCTGAGTTGCCGCTCACCTGAAAGCGTTGCGCGCACATCTTCGGCACCTGACGGTTCTGGTGTGACAAAACTGAACCCGCAGCCGCCAACAACACTGTTGGGCTGCCCAATATAGCGCGCGCCGATACGACACCGCGCCCCGATCCGTGCGCCAGCATGAATGATTGCATCCGCACCTATGACGACATCCTCGGCGATGGTGACATTTGCGGCAATGCGCGCATTCGGGCCGATCCTTGTGCGTGCCCCGATGCTGGTAAACGGGCCAATCTGCGCGCCCTCGCCAATCTCGGCGCTGGGGTGGATGCAGGATTGTGGGTGAATGCCACCGCCGAAATCATACCCGGGATCAAGTATTTCACTGACCCCTGCCATTGCCCAACGCGGACGAGGGGCGAATATTGCCGCTTTCAGCCCCAGCGCGCGCCAATCCGCTCCGGCCCAGAGCATGGCCGCCTGTGCCTGACCCGCCGACAATCCGGCGGCATATTTCGGGTTCATCGCCATTGCCAGCGCGTCCGGCCCAGCCTGCGTAGGTTCTGCCGCGTGGGTGATGGTCAGGTCCAGCGCGCCCTCGGCTTGCAGCCCGAGGGTCTGCGCGATCTGTGCGATGGTATGGGGCATTGCGACTTCCGCCTCTGATACAGGTGTTGCGACAGCTTTAACGAAATCATGACCCGTGGACCAGACCTGACACGACACAGCCGCAGCGTGACAAGCGCATTCAATCGCGCCATCATGTAACCATGAATATTCAACGCGTGCCCCCTGTCGTTCTTGCACCTGTCTATGCTGCCCAAGCCCTTGGCTTGATTTTGCGCGCAGAACGCCTGCCCGAAGCTGACGGCCCGCGCGAGGGAAGCGCCGGACAGGGCGAAAGGCTGCGTTTGCTGGTTCTGGGCGATTCCTCGGCGGCGGGGGTGGGCGTAGCGCATCAGGATGATGCGCTGATCGGCCAGATTTTGCGCCACATGACCCCATTTGCGCGCATAGACTGGCGTGTGATCGCGCGCTCTGGCGTAACAACGCGGGTGGCAAGATCAAATCTGCAAGGTCAGGGCCAGTTTGACGTGGCGGTTCTTGCCTTGGGGGTAAATGATGTGCTGCGCCATACCAGCGCGGCGCAGTTTTTCACGGCGCAAACGGGTTTGATGCAAGATCTGCACCGCAATCATGGTGTCGGGTGTATCTTGGCCTCTGCCGTACCGCCTCTGGGCGCATTTCCGGCTTTCCCGGAGCCGCTGCGCACGCATCTTGGCCGTCGGGCCACGCGACTGGACAGGATCGTCCAACAGGTCTGCGCATCTGAAAATGCAACGCATGTGGGCTTTGATCTGCCCCCAAGCCCCGACCTGTTGGCACGTGACGGGTTTCATCCCGGAGCGGCACTTTATACGCATTGGGGCGCCCGAATGGCGGGGCTTGCCTTGCGCGTGCTTTCCTGACAGGGAAATACCGAAAGGATACGCTCATGACCAAGCCCCCCAAGAAACCCGTAGCTGCTGAAAAACGCCCGCAACAGGTCTATACCTTGCTGGTAGAGCTGGGGCGCAGTCTTGACGACGATCTGCCCAAGGGCGCGACGGGTGCGGGGCTGTTGCTTTATGCCACCGGTGTTGACGAGGCAGAGGCCGTGCGCGAAGCCGTGGCCGTACTCAAGACCGCAGGCGTAGCACCACTGGATGTAACCAGCTATGGCACGCTTGAGGAACGGCTGGCAGCGGGTGATCATATTCCTGATGAAGAACGCGACTTGATGGCGCGTGCGCTGGATGAGAATGCCGTCATCGTCGCGCAAAAAACCTATTTTACGGATGAGGCCGAGAATGACTAAACCTGTCTGTCCGGTGGATCTGACAGCCGAACTGATCCGCTGCCCCTCTGTCACGCCAGAAGAGGGGGGGGCGCTGGTGGCGCTGGAAGCGCTGCTTTCCGGGGCCGGGTTTCACTGCACGCGGGTAGACCGCAACGGCACGCCCAACCTGTTTGCCCGTTGGGGCAGCAAAGGCAACCCCAAGACCTTTGGCTTCAATGGTCATACGGATGTGGTGCCACTGGGCAACCCGGATGACTGGACGCGCGCGCCCTTTGGCGCTGAACGCGCCGAAGGCCGGATCTGGGGGCGCGGGGCCTGTGACATGAAATCCGGCGTTGCTGCTTTTGCGGCAGCGGCAGTGGATTTTGTGCGCGTTACGCCGCCAGATGGCGCGGTCGTTCTGACCATAACCGGCGATGAAGAAGGACCGGGCCGAGATGGCACCATCGCCATTCTTGACTGGATGGCAGAGCAGGCCGAGGCCATGAGTGCCTGCATTGTGGGCGAGCCAACCTGCCCAGAGACAATGGGCGAGATGATCAAGATCGGGCGGCGCGGGTCCATGACGGCGCATGTCACCGCGAAGGGCAAGCAGGGTCATGCAGCCTATCCACACCGCGCACGCAACCCGCTTCCGGTGCTGGTGGCCTATCTCGACAGGCTGGCACGGCATGAGCTGGATAGGGGAACGGAACATTTCGACCCCTCGACCCTTGCGCTGACCACGATCGATGTGGGCAACCCGGCCTCGAATGTCATCCCCGCCGCTGCACGCGCGACATTGAATATTCGGTTCAATGATCTTCATTCGGGCGCATCCCTGACAGCATGGCTTAAGGGTGAGGCAGAGAAAGCAAGCAAAGACAGCGGCATATCTCTTGATCTTGATGTACACATCTCGGGCGAGAGCTTCCTGACACCGCCCGGCCCTTTGTCGGATCTGGTCGCATCGGCTGTGCAGGCGGAATGTGGGATCGCGCCAGTGCTGTCGACATCGGGGGGCACTTCGGATGCGCGTTTTATCAAGGATCACTGCCCTGTGGTAGAGTTCGGGTTGGTTGGCACATCCATGCATCAGGTAGATGAATTTGCAGAAATAGAACAAATACATCAGCTTAAGGCAGTATATTCACGCATTTTGCAGGGTTACTTCGCATGAATCTGGATGTGGGTTTGACACAGGATTTGGCAACCTGCCATGCATTGCGGCGGGTCGTCTTCATTGAGGAACAGAATGTCCCTGAAAAAGAAGAGGTTGACGGACGCGATAGCGATGCCTTGCATCTGTTGGCGCGGGTTGACGGGCAAGCGGTTGGCTGTGCGCGGATCCTGATTGCTGGCAACACTGGCAAGATCGGGCGGGTCTGTGTGATGCGCGAGTGGCGGGGGCAAGGCATTGGTATTGCGCTGATAAATGCCGCGCTTGAGGCATTGCGCAATGTCGATGCGGTATCGCGCGCGAAACTGGGCGCACAAGTTCATGCCATCGGATTCTACGAGAATCTGGGCTTCGTGCCAGAGGGACCAGAGTATCTGGATGCCGGAATCGTGCACCGCGATATGGTGCGCCCGCTTTGACAAAGAACGGTGACGCGGTGCAGTTGGCATGCTAGTGCACCAGAATGATACGCAATCTGTCCGGCTTGTGCCTGCCCCGACTTAAATCTCAAGAACACAATCAGGCAACGCGCCTGACTTGCGCGAGGGCGTTTTTTTGAAACAGCTTCCATCCATCAATGATATCCGCCTGTGGCTTGCCGATAACCCTGGTGCAACGCGGCGCGATATTGCCAAGGCTTTTGGCATCAAGGGCGGCGCAAAGATCGATCTGAAGGTCATGCTGCGCGAGTTGGAGGCTGACGGCACACTTGCCCCGCGTCATCGCAGTCTGCGTGGCGGCAACGCGCTGCCACCTGTCACGGTGCTGGAAATCAACGCCCCCGATGCCGAGGGCGACCTGTTTGCGCGCCCCGTTGAATGGCGCGGCGAAGGCGTGGCACCTGTGATCCTGTTCCTGACCCAGACAGGCGATCCGGCACTGGGGCAGGGTGACCGTGTACTTGCCAAGCTGGAGGAAATTCGCGGCCCTGACTACGATTATCAGGCGCGTCTGATCCGCAAGCTGGGGGCCAATCCCAGCCGTATCTTGGGTATTTTCCGCAAAGAGGCGCAGGGCGGGCGGATTGTTCCCATCGACAAAGGGGCGGACAAGTTCTGGAGTGTGACGGATACTGGCGGCGCGGAAGATGGCGAGTTGGTCCATGCAGAGCCTTTGACCAAGGGGCGGTTTGGCCCCAGCCGTGCAAAGGTCGTCGAGCGCCTTGGCGACCCCAGTGCCCCCAAGGCGGTGTCGCTGATTGCCATTCACCAGCACGGCATTCGCGATGCCTTTCCCGATGATGTGGTAGCCGAGGCCGACAAGGCCGGGCCGGTGCAGGAAAAAGGACGTCGCGATTTACGCGCATTGCCCCTGATGACCATCGACCCTTGGGATGCGCGCGATCATGACGACGCGATATTGGCTGAAGCCGATAGCGACCCCGAGAATGAAGGCGGGTTTATTCTGTGGGTCGCAATTGCCGATGTCGCGGCCTATGTGCGCCCCAACTCTGAGCTTGACCGAGAGGCGCGCAGGCGCGGCAATTCCACCTATTTCCCAGAT
>SLAT01000334.1 GCA_007126715.1 Roseinatronobacter sp. | reverse complement strand
TGCGCCTGTGCCGCGGCTGCGGTCATGGCCAGGGCGATGGCCGTCGTTGTCAGTAGTCGGGTCATGGGTTCCTCCAGTTGCAAGGGCCCGGGGTTTCGCCTCGGGTCATTTCGGGTTGATTATCGACATGAGGTCTTCTGCCGCCGAGTGGCGCAGGAAGACCGGCGGCTGTCCCCAGGGCGCTGCGATCTCTACGGTCTGCCCGCCCTCATGGCGCGCGCCGCTCCAGACATGGACCCAGGTTTCACCGCGCGGCAAGGCAACGCTGCGCGAGGTTGCACCTGGCTCCAGCACAGGCGCAATCAGCATATCGGCCCCCAGCATATAGGCGTCGCCGCGACCGTGCAGGTCGGGCTGGTCGGGGAAGTGATAGAACAAGGGCGCCATGACGGGATCACCTGTTTCGGCATGCTGCGCAAAGGCCCGTGTGACATAGGGGCGAATCCGTTCGCGCAAGCCGAGCAACCCGACCAGAACCGCCTCGACCTGTGGCCCGTAGGACCAGACCTCATTCGGACCGCCGGTATTGGTAAAGATGTTGAATGTGTCTTGTCCGTAGCTGACCGGCTGGCCAGGTTCCGGCGCGGGGACACCCTCTGGCACGCGGAAGCCATGCAACCGGCAAATGGGTGAAAACACCCCGAATTCAAACCAGCGCACCAGCAGGTCACGGAAATCATCCGACCCGCCATGCCCATCGTAGAAGCCGCCAATATCCGTTGTCCACCAGCCAAGCCCCGACAGCCCGGCATGCAGACCTGCAGGGATCTGCGCACGGAACCAGTCCCAATCGGACCAGACATCACCGGACCACAGGATGACCCCGTGTTTCTGTGCGCCTGCCCAGGCCGAACGGCACAGGAGCACACCATCGCCCGCGCCCGCTGCATTCAGCCCTTCGCGATAACCCTGCGCATGGACCAGCGGATAGGCACACAGCATCTCGGCCCCGTTGCCAAGGCTCGTGCGCACATTCTCGGGATGCGCCGGGCGCATTTCAGGCTCGCACGCGTCCAACCAGAAATGGCGGATCCCGCGATCCAGATAATTGCGCTTCACCTTGTCCCAGTGAAATGCGCGGGCTTCGGGGTTGAACGCATCATAGTAGGTGAAGAAGCCAGCACCGAACGGATCCTTGTCGGGGAAAGGGATAACCACGGGCACACCGCGTTCCGTGGTCAGCAGATGACCCGCTTCGATCATCCCGCGATAATGCTCGGAACTTGCCGAAACCGTGGGCCAGATCGAGACCATTACTTCGATCTGCATCTCGCGCAACTCGGCGACCATGGCTTCGACATCGGGCCAGTCATTCGGGTCGAATTTCCATTCGCCCTGCCGTGTCCAGTGGAAAAAGTCGATCACGATGCAGGAGAGCGGCAAGCCACGCCTGCGGTATTCGCGCGCCACGCCGAGCAATTCATCCTGCGTGCGGTAGCGCAGCTTGCACTGCCAGAAGCCTGTCACCCAGTCCGGCACGTCGGGCGATTTACCCGTGGCCTGCGCATAGGCGCGCAGAATGTCGCGCGGGCTGTCGCCCAATGTAACCCAGTAATCAAGACCCCCTGTCGCCTCGGCAGTCCAGCGGGTGATGTTGGTTGCAAACTCGGCGCGGCCGACAGCGGGATTGTTCCACAAAAACCCGTAGCCGCGTGACGAAATCACGAAGGGGATCACTGCATGGGCATTTTGCTGCAAAAGCGTGGTCGAGACGCCTTTCAGGTTCATCTGACCATGTTGCGGCTGACCTAAGCCCCAGATCGCCTCGTCCTCATAGGCGCGAAACTGCTGTTCAAGCCGCCATGACCCGGATGCCAGCGCCTTGAAATTTCGGGTCTTTGGCCCGGCGAAATGTGACCGCGCTTCCGCCAGAACCTCTGCGCCGGTATCGGCCCTGACAAAGCGGATCAGGGGTTCATGGCGGACATCGGCGCCATAACGTTCCTTCAGCGTGATCTCGGCGCGCAGATTGCCAACAGTGATGCTGGCGTGTCGCGCGGCAATCTCGATCTGTGCGGGCGGTGAATCGCAGGGCAGAAGCGCATCAACTGCCAATGCCCCCGCATCTGCTTGTGGTCCTGCACCCGGTCGCGCCTGCACTCGCAGAGCATTTGCGCCCCAGCCGCGAACTGAAAGCACCTCACCCTGAAACCTGCAGAAAAGCGTCCCATCCGCTTCAGTGAAAATCGTCATTTGCTACCCTATAGCCAGATAGGCACCGTCAAGAATGACAGCCGTGCCGGACATGTAGTCAGCCTCGTCCGAGGCAATGAAGGCGGTAAGCGCGGCGACCTCTTTCGGATCGGCAGCGCGGCCAGCAGGGATGCTGGCAATGACCTCGGCCATCACATCTGCGGGGATGCCCCTGACCGCGTCAGTGGCAATCAAGCCCGGTGCAATCGCGACAGCACGAATGTCGGGCGCATGGTCAAGCGCGAGCGAACGGGTCAAGGCCAGCACCGCGCCCTTTGTCGCCTGATAGGCGGAAAACCCCTTCTCGCCGACGAAACTCTGCACACTGGCTGTGTTCACGATCACACCCTTGCCGCCTTGCGCACGCATCTGCTCGACTGCGACCTTCGCGCCCATCCAATAGCCGCGAATGCCGACGCCCGTGATCTGGTCGAACTCTTCCAGCGTCTGTTCATGGATCGGCTTGAACACCGCGGCGAAGGCATTGTTGTGCCAGATATCGATCCGCCCGTAACGCGCAACCGTTGTTGCGGCCAGTCCGCGCACCTGCGCAGGATCGCTCATATCGGTCTGGTGAAACGCGGCCCCGATCGTTTCCGCGACATCGGCACCGCGCGGGTCAAGGTCCGCGATCATCACCTGAGCGCCCTCTTGCGCGAAGCGTTCCGCACAGGCCCG
>SLAT01000194.1 GCA_007126715.1 Roseinatronobacter sp. | reverse complement strand
TCAGAACAGTGCTGACGAAATTCCTCGCAGCGCCACGCAACCGGGTGATCCGTGGAATCCCGATGCTATCCGTCCACCGCATGGAGCCGGAGATATCCAGCACCATGACAATCTCGATATTGGTCACTTCCTCGCGTGCGGAGCTGATCTCTGCACTGGAAAGCTGGTCAACACCGGCCCAGCGCATGAAAAGAGTGTTCACCCCCGGCGTGGTCCGCACTGTCACGCTTGCGGCGTTCAGTGCCTCTTCAACATCAACCGAGTGGAGGTAAGCCGACAAACCAGCTTTTTCGAAATAGTCTTCGACCAGCGCCTTGCGATCACCTGTTTCACGAAGGGTGGCCGCAGCGAGCGTCGCGCGATCTGCTGTCGCCTGAACACGAACCCTGTTGTTCTCATATCGCATGAAATCAACAGCCAAGCCCGACACCAGCAAAATGATTATGAATACAAACAATCCGAAGATCAGCATCGCGCCGCCTTCTGAACGCCAGAAGCGCATTGCGGAGAAAGCTTTTTGCATCTTTATGCGCAGCATTTCAGACCACTCCTTGTCGATCCAATAAATGGCTGGAGAGGTACGACCCCGTGTTCGCAGGTCTTGGAATCCGAGTATCACGCAGCCAATTAGCCTGTGATAATACACAATCATTAAGGCAAAAATGGGACTGACTCGTGTTTTAACTATTGCAAAATCACACGCGAGCCTGCGCTGATGCGACTTTCAGAAAGACGGTCTATTGTATTTACGACTATATCCGCCCTGCCGCAGCCGCGATCTGCGCGACAAGTTCAGCTTTGCGAAGTGGTTTGGCGATGCAGCCCGCAAAGCCAACCGCGCGATACTCTGCAACCTGGTGAAGCATCACATTAGCCGTGAAGGCAAGCGCAGGCGGAGGCGGCAGTTCGCGAGCCTTGGCAAGCCGTTTGATTTCAGAAAGGGCTGATGGGCCGTCCATCACTGGCATTGATATATCCAGCAGCATGACATCAAACTGGTTCGCGACCCAAGCATCCACCGCTTGCGCGCCATTTTCAACACTCGTGATAATTGCACCGGTATCTTTAAGCAGCGCCTTCGCCACAAGCTGATTGGTCGGCATGTCATCGGCGATCAACAGACGCAGGCCTGACAGATCAAGCGTGGCAGATGGATTGGTCGGTGATGCATCTTGTGACACCGGCAGTGGAAGCGACACCAACACTTGTGTCCCTTCACCCAACTCAGAGGCAACCTCAATCTTGCCATTCATCAATGACACGATCCGCCGGACAATCGACATACCCAGACCCGTTCCACCGAACCGACGGGTTATAGATCCGTCAGCCTGCGCAAAATCCTCGAAAATGCGGTGGCGCTGCTCTGCACTCATCCCGATTCCAGTATCGCTTACCACAATTTCGATATGGCCCGTATCCGCGATGCGCAATCCGACGGTTATTTCCCCCGTATCGGTGAACTTGATCGCATTGCCCAACAGGTTGTGAATGATCTGACCGACCCGATGGGGGTCGCCGCAGACTCTCACAGTGCCGGGTGGCGGCACCTCAAGGCGCAAAAGCAATTTCTTCTCTGTGCAACACGGGCTATGCAGCGCCACTGTCTCTGAAACGAGTTTGCTTGGATCGAAATCCACATCATCAAGCTGGATCTTGCCAGATTCGATCTTTGCAATATCGAGAATGTCATTCAGCACCTGCAACAATCCCTCGCCACTGCTTAGGATCATCTCGGCCATACGACGGTGTGATGACTCAGACAACTCGTCGCGCAAAGTCTCTGCCATGCCCAGAACACCATTCAAGGGCGTGCGAATTTCATGGCTCATATTGGCAAGAAACATGGTCTTCGCACGGTTTGCCTGTTCGGCTTGCGCACGGGCATTTTGCACTGCACTCACATCCATACCCGCACCGCGATACCCGCAAAACGTGCCATTTGCGTCAAAGATCGGCGTCCCGGAAATCAGGAACCACAAATCACGACCATCCCCTGTCACCACACGATAGAGAAACCCCGCAAACGCCTCTCGCTGTTCCATGCGCCGTTCAAGTTCCTGCCAGTCGGCGCTTTGCAGTGTCTCAGGGCGATGCGCATGTAGTTCCGCCCTCGTGCTGCCCAGAATGGCATCTGCCGGAATTTTGGTGATGCGGATGAACGTGTCTGAAATATAAGTAAACCGCATTCTTGCGTCCTGTTCCCAGACCCAAGAGCGGCTTATATCGGCCACATCTTGAAAGCGGTTGGTGATTTCGCGTTGCTGATAAAGGCTGTCGCGCAATTGCTCCTCTGTATCTGCCTGGGCGGCGCGCACAGCTTCCAGATCATGCATCTGGCGTTGCAGCGCAGAATAGGCGGTTTCCACCTCTCTCATCGCGCGTTGCCGTGCCTGCATGGATCTGCCCATCGCAATACTGGGCACAAGGATCAAGCCCGCTGCCAGCAACAGAATTGCACGGAACGCCCAGATTTGTGGATGTTGCGTTTGCCAGCCGCCATGAGGCAACGCGGCAATTTGCCAGGACCCCGTTGGAAGTTGCACATTCGATATCACCGGCGCGTCTTGTGGCGAGAACTGCGGCCCGAAGAAAGCTGCGCCGCGCACTCCCGTTGCATCCCTGCCCGTAAGCGTCACCGAGAAGGGCAAGTCATCGTCTAGCCCGGCCTGTGCATATAAAACCTCCACATCCATCACCGCCGAGACCAGACCCCAGAAGTCCCGTCCACTTGAGTTATCGGGCACGAAAACCGGAAAGCGCCCGATGAACCCGCGCCCGCCAGGCTTGAAGACGAACACGCCTTCGAGGGGCTGCCGCTTGACGAGGCGCGCGACCGGCTCGAAGCGCAGTTGATCATGCGCGCCCTCGAACG
>SLAT01000236.1 GCA_007126715.1 Roseinatronobacter sp. | reverse complement strand
TGTGGCGATTGGGGGCGGCTGGGGACTGACCCTGTTCATCTGGCAGGGCTTCGTTGCTTTCTGGCAGTTGGAATTGACCAATTACATAGAGCATTATGGCCTGACGCGCCGGCATCTTGGCGATGGGAAATATGAACCTGTGCGCCCGCATCATAGCTGGAATGCATCGCACAAGGCATCAAACTGGTTGATGATCAACCTTCAGCGCCATTCCGACCATCACTATAAACCTGACCGCCGCTTTCCGCTGTTGCAGACCTATGATGCCACGGCGGCGCCGCAACTTCCCTTCGGTTACCCTGCACTGACAACATTGGCGATGTTTCCGCCGCTTTTTCGTCGCTACATGAACCCAAAGGTGCGTGAATGGCGGCGGCAATTCTACCCTGATATCGAGGATTGGACCGACTATACCCTACATCGCACGCCTATGCCTAAAGGCGCGACTTGAGTAGTGCGGTGGCAGTGCTACCTCTCAATCCATGACACAACAGTTGGAAATTCTCTATAATGGCCGCTGCCCGATCTGTTCGGCAGAGATTGCGCAATATCGCCAACAGGCCGAGCGCGCGGATGCGCCGGTCCAATTCATTGATCTGCATGACGCAACACTGACGCATTGGGGCTTAAGCGCGGAACAGGCCACGCGCCGCTTTCATGCCCGCAAGGACGGGCAGATCATCTCCGGTTTTCCGGCCTTTCTGGTGCTGTGGCACGAATTGCCGCGCATGCGCTGGCTGGCGCGCGTGCTGGAACTGCCTGTGCTGCGCCAGATGGCAGATTTCGGGTACAATTATCTGGCCGCCCCGCTTTTGTACTGGATGCACAAGCGCCGCGAAGCCCGCAAGGCAGGCTAATTTTCCGCACCTGACGAAAGGTGCTGCGACAAGTAAGAAACGTCAACTTTGCGGGACAAATCTGCCGTTCGGGTGCTTTTGGCTACGCGGAGCAAAGGCCGCAGGCCGCCGCGAATCGCCGGGCCGCCCCCACGGCACGGCGATTTGGCTTCCCCCTGCAAAACGATCTGATCTTTCACGGATGTGGCTAGCATAAAGCGCTATATATTTAGGTGAGCATCGCCGCACCGCGGCCCGACGCTGCGCGGCTTTCCAACCATCCACCACCCGCAATGCCCTCAGAGCCGTCTTTGCGAAGCTTTTGTCAGGTGACGGACACCAAGGCAGGAGGGTCAGACGAATTGTTCGCGGATCAGGCGTTCTTCCAGCCCATGTCCGGGGTCGAACAACAGTTTATGCGCAATATCGCGCGCCGACGAGATATCAACCCGCACTACATTGCGCACTGAACGGCTGTCGGCATCGGCCATGACCGGGCGGCGCTCGGGGTCCAGAACTTCAAACCGGACATGCGATGCCTTGGGCAAAAGCGCGCCGCGCCAGCGTCTGGGACGAAAGGCCGCAACTGGGGTCAGCGCCAGCACATCTGCGCCGATCGGCAGGATTGGACCATGCGCGGAATAATTATAGGCGGTGGACCCGGCAGGCGTGCTGACCATCGCCCCATCGCAAACCAACTCGTCCAGACGCTGCTTGCCATCCACAATGATGCGCAGTTTCGCGGCTTGTGCGCCCTGACGCAAAAGCGAGACTTCATTGATCGCCAATGCCTCGGACACCGACCCGTCGCTGCGCGTGGCCTTCATGCGCAACGGGTTCAGCACGGCCATCTCGGCCTTGTCCAGCCGCTCGACCAACCCATCAACCTGATAGGTGTTCATCAAAAAACCCACAGTGCCGCGATTCATGCCATAAACGGGCGTGTCGAGATGCTGGGTGGCATGCAGGGTCTGCAACATGAAACCATCACCGCCAAGCGCAATGATCACATCAGCCTCTTCCGCCGCCACAGTCGCGTGACGCCATGTCAGCGCAGCAAGCGCTTCTTGGGCGTCCGGCGCGGCACTGGCCAGAAATGCGAGCCTTGGCGGCATGGTCCCTCCTGCTTTGATCCGCCCTTTCTCGCCTGCATCCCTAGGCTTGGCAAGCATGTTCCGATTGGCATCATTCGGTGCTGATAGGGAACTTATTCGCAAATGCGGTCGCCCTGCCAAGGCAGAATGACGTAAACAAGCCTTTGCGCCATGCACGAGATGCGCTAATTGAGCGGCAAGTCATTTTTCCAGACCCCGGAGATTGCCCTATGGACCAGACCACCAGAGACACAGGTTTCTTCACTGAAGCAGTGGAAAGCCGCGACCCCGAGCTTTTCGCCGCAATGCGCGCGGAACTTGGCCGCCAGCGCGATGAAATCGAATTGATCGCTTCCGAGAACATCGTTTCCAAAGCCGTGATGGAAGCGCAGGGCTCTGTTCTGACCAACAAATATGCCGAAGGCTATCCGGGCAAGCGCTATTATGGCGGGTGCCAATATGTCGATGTGGCCGAAAATCTGGCGATCAGCCGGGCTTGCGAGTTGTTCAAATGCGGCTTTGCCAATGTGCAGCCCAATTCCGGTTCTCAGGCCAATCAGGGTGTGTTCACGGCACTTCTGAAACCCGGCGACACCATTCTGGGCATGTCACTGGATGCAGGCGGCCACCTGACACACGGGGCGAAACCCAACCAGTCGGGCAAATGGTTCAATGCCGTGCAATATGGCGTGCGCCGCGAAGATCTGGAAATCGACTATGACCAGATCGCCGAATTGGCGAAAGAACACCAACCGAAGATGCTGATCGCGGGCGGCTCTGCCATTCCACGGATCATAGATTTCGCCCGTATGCGCGAGATTGCGGATTCGGTTGGTGCGTATCTGCTGGTCGATATGGCGCATTTTGCAGGGTTGGTTGCGGCCGGGCTGTACCCGTCGCCGTTTCCGCACGCGCATGTGGCCACGACGACCACACACAAGACGCTGC
>SLAT01000127.1 GCA_007126715.1 Roseinatronobacter sp. | reverse complement strand
CGGCAGAACTGATCCTGGCGCAGTCACGCGCGCCAGAAGGGCTGGGAATGCCGGATTCATGGGGCCGAAGCCGTGTCTTTCTGGTGCGCAGCGCTTTATCGGACGGTGACTTTCAGCGCGCTTATGATCTTGCAACTCCGCATGGGCTGGAAGATGGCCTGAATTTCGTGGATCTTGAATTTTTGGCAGGGTTTCTTGCGTTGGAGCACCTGAACCGCCCCGCGGATGCATTGCCACATTTTCGGGCGCTACAGGTGCGCAGCACCAGCCCGATCACATTGGGGCGCGCCGGTTATTGGCAGGGCCGCACGCATGAGGCGATGGGCGATGAAATAACCGCCCGCGCTGCCTATGAATTCGGGGCCGAGCATCAGACCAGTTTTTACGGGCAACTTGCAGCAGACAAACTTGGGATGACGCTTGACCCTGCGTTGATAAACGGGCGGGACTATCCAGATTGGCAAAGCACCTCACTTGCACAATCCGATCTGTTGCAGGCGGCTTTCTTGCTGCGTGATGCGGGCGAATGGCATGAGGCGCGCCGCTTCATTCTTTTCCTCGCGCGGCAACTGACCGAGGAGGAAGAGATCGGCGCCTTGGCAGACCTGATGCTGAAAATGGGAGAGCCGAATTTCGCGCTGAATATTGCCAAACTCGCAGTGCAAAACGAGATCGTTTTGCCGCGTGCTTATTTTCCGGTGACCGAGCTTGCAAAGACCGCGCTTCCTGTCCCGATAGATCTGGTCAAGGCTATTGCACGCCGTGAAAGCGAGTTCGACCCCGCTGTTGTCAGCCCCGCCGATGCGCGCGGGTTGATGCAGGTCTTGCCCGGTACCGGTCAGATGATGGCGCGCAAACTGAACGTGCCGTTTGAAGCAACGGATTTGACACGTAATCCCAGTCTGAATGCGCAGCTTGGCGCGGCCTATCTGGAGGAATTGCGCAACGAATTCGGTCCGTCGCTGGCGCTGGTTGCAGCGGGATACAATGCCGGACCGGGTCGCCCGCGTCAGTGGATTCCGCGCTTTGGTGACCCGCGCGACGCCTCGGTCGATTTTGTGACATGGGTCGAAAGCGTGCCTTTTGCCGAGACGCGAAACTATATTATGCGCGTGGCTGAATCGCTTGTGGTCTATCGTTCACGGCTTGCAGGCACACCCCAACCCATCCAACTGGAGCAGATTTTGCGCGGAAATTGAGTATGTGATCTGTCAGGTAACGGCAATCACCACGCCCACGCCGATCATCAAGCCCCCTGCAATCCGGTTGGTGCGTGCAATGGCTGCGCCAGAACGCAGCAAGGCCCGCGCGCGGTCTATCAGAAGCGCCAGCACCAGATTGCCCAGCATCGGGATTGAGACAGAGACAAGGATGATCGCTGTGATATCGGCCCAAGTGACGCGGGTCAGGTCGAAAAAGCCGGGCAAAACCCCCATGTAAAACAGGATTGCCTTCGGGTTGGCCAAAATCACGGTGACCCCTGCCGCAAAGCCGGCAACTGCCCCGGGGCGGGTCAGGCGGCTGTCAGCCGAAATATCCCGGGCCGCATGGCGGATCAATTGCCAGCCCATGATGACGAACATCGCCACGGCGACCCATTTCATAGCCTCCAGCAGATCGCCATAGATCGACAGGATCCAGGTCAGCCCGAAAATGGCGGCCAGTGGCCACAGCATATCACCCAAGGCAACCCCAACGGCCAGCGGCGCGGCAGAGGTGAAGCCGCCAGACATGGCCCGCGCTGTCAGCGCCACCCAGACCGGACCGGGGGTCAGAAACAGGATCAGGATCGCGCCCGCATAAAAAACAAGTTCCAAGGGGGAAATGGTCATGGGGTTGTCGCTTCCAGATTTGAGAGGCCGTCAGCCTCGGAGACAGTGAAATGCTGTGCGCGGGGGCCGAAATAGTCAAATAGCTCCGGGCCGGTTCCCGTCAGGAAAGCCTGCGCGCCTAAATCGCAGATCGCATCGTAAAGTGCGGCGCGGCGGGTCGCGTCAAGATGGGCCGCAACCTCATCAAGCAGCAAGATTGGCGCGCCACCTCGAACAGTGGCAAGCGCACGGGCATTGGCAAGAACGATCGAGATCAGAAGCGCCTTTTGCTCTCCGGTCGAACATTGTGCGGCCTCCATGGCTTTTGCTGCCCAGATTGCACGCAGATCGGCGCGGTGTGGGCCAATCAGGCTGCGGCCAGCGGCCATATCACGCCTGCGCCCTTCGGCAAGTGCGGTAGCAAGCGCGTCTTCTTCGGTGGGGGCCGTGCACTCCAGCGCAAGAT
Organism: Roseinatronobacter sp.; assembly: GCA_007126715.1. GTDB lineage: Bacteria > Pseudomonadota > Alphaproteobacteria > Rhodobacterales > Rhodobacteraceae > Roseinatronobacter. Next base: position 646 of record SLAT01000127.1, on the reverse strand, counting down.
CAGCCTCGGGAAAGGGGCTGTCGGGGTCGGAATGCGCGCCGATGATTTTAACGGCTGAAAGGCGGTTCTCGCTGATGCGTGCACCTGTTTGCGCCATCTGTGCCTCTAGTGCCGCGAACCAGCCACTATCCGTGACCCCTTCGCGCAAAAGCCGGTTGCGTTCGCGCATGGCTTTTTCATACCCCAGCGATTGCGCCGCATGATCTGGCCGAAAGCTGAGGACAGTCCGGTCCAGAAAACGCCGGCGCCCTTCCGCGCCCTCCACCCAAAGCCGGTCCATCGCTGGCGTCAGCCACAGCATGGCGATCAGTTCCCCCAAAGCGACCTGAGGGGCAGCTTTCTCGTCGATGCGGACCTGCCGTGTGCTGCCGGGTTCGGCCCAGGTCTCTAGCTGGCGTTGCCCATCTGGCGTTGCCACCTCGGCCCGTATCTTCCAGCCGACCGATTGCGGGCGGCGTGCAATCTCCTCCGGGCTGGCGCGGCGCAACCCTCGTCCGGGCGAGAGGAGCGAAACCGCCTCAAGAATATTCGTCTTTCCTGCGCCATTCAGCCCGGAAAGCACAACCGGACGTCCATCCAGTTCAACCCGCGTGCGCAGATGCGAGCGAAAATGCGAGAGTGTCAGATGGCACAGATGAATCGACAT
>SLAT01000169.1 GCA_007126715.1 Roseinatronobacter sp. | reverse complement strand
GCCCTTCATCGTGCGCGAATAAGCGCAGCAGTCCGGCGCAGAAATGAAAAAGGGTTTCGGCTGATGAAAAAAACTCCAGCCCTGCGCTGGCGGTTTTGCGCGTATTCGGGACAAAACTGTAAAAAAGATTTCATTTTCACAGAAATCAGCCGTGCCCATACAAATCGCGGTCGGGTTATCGGCCCTATAACTTGAACATACCCCTCCAACCCAATGAAAAAGCGCGGCAAATCTCGCCGCGCTTGATTTCGGGATTGTCTGAGGGAACCGCTACCGCTGTGCCGCCGCTTCCATTGCAGGACGAATGCGGTTTTCAACCACTTGCCGCGTGATCGGCCCTGCAAAACGCAGCACAATCGTGCCATCTCCGGCCACAACATAGGTTTCAGGCACCCCATATAGGCCCCAATCCAACCCCATGCGCCCGGATGCATCCTGCCCGCTCGCGGCAAAAGGGTTTCCTAATTCATCAAGGAAATCAAGGGCCCGGTCCGCCTGATCGCGGTAGTTTATGCCATAAACCGGCACTTCCTGCGCCAGTTCTTCCAACAACGGATGCTCGGCACGGCAAGGCGCACACCATGACGCCCAGTAATTGACCAACTTCACCTCGCCATCGCGCAAGGTCGCATCATCAAACAGATCCAACTCCCCCAACTGCGTCAACATCACCGCAGGCGCTTCTTGCCCTTCGCGCGCAGAGGGCAGCGATTCGCGGTCCTCGCGCAGGTTACCGAACCAGAACAGGGCAGCCAAAGCTACAAAAAGGACCGGCGGCAGGAACATTAACGGTCTGAATTTATTCATTCTTTCCTCGTCTTGTCTCAATTTCATCCAACTGCCTGCGCACTGCGCGTCCACGCATCCAATACCACAGCACCAACACACCAATCATGCCAAGCGACACCAGATAGGCCAGCGACACCTCCAGCGCGTAGCGTCCAAGATCCGGCATCATGCCATCCGCTCCCGTGTGACAAGGGCCTTCATGCGGCGCGCGCGGATTTCAGTGCGTGTTCCAGCCAGCACAAGCGTCAGGAAAATCAGACCGAAACCCACCATACATGTGTAAAGCGGTGCCTTATACGCCCAATCCATGCGCGTCCCCGGTGCCACCGACAATGACGCCCCCTGATGCAGGCCCTGATTCCAGAAAATCGCCGCATAGCGCGACAACACCGCAAAGACCGACCCCACAAGACATAACACCGCCGTCAGGTCGGCGCCTGTATCCGGGTCATCAATCGCAGACCAAAGTGCAATATAGCCCAAGTAAAACAGGAACAGGATCAGGAAACTGGTCAAGCGCGGGTCCCATGCCCACCATGTTCCCCACATCGGCTGGCCCCATACGGCCCCCGTGATCAAGCCGATCAGGGTCATAACCAACCCCACAGGCGCTGCCGCCTTGGCCGCCAGCGCACTGACATGGTGCCGCCGGATCAACCAGACCAATGAGGCCACCAGCATCATGACCCAGGCATTGATCGCCATCATCGCAGCAGGCACGTGAATGAACACAATCTTCACAGTGGACCCTTGACGGAAATCATCCGGCGTAAAGAAGAACCCCCAGATCAGCCCTGTCGCCGTGACAACAAGCGCTGCCACTGCCACGATCGGCAACAGCCAATCCGTAGTCCGCATGAATTTGAGCGGGTTTGCATATTCCCAAAAGGATGCCATGAACCTTACCTATCTTTCACTTGGGTCGCTCTCAACTCCGCATCTATGCGGATCACCGAAGGTTTATCCGTAGCACATGGGCAGATGCAAAGGGCAATATTGCCACAGCGCCCGCCGTAATGCCTGCCAGCAACGCCAGCGGCGTGTCGACCGCCAGCCCCATCGCTCCGCGCGATACGACTTCTGCACCGAAGACCAATGTCGGTATGTAAAGTGGCAGCACCAGCAAAGAGAGAAGCAATCCCCCCCGCTTCAGCCCGACGGTCAGCGCGGCACCGAAAGTGCCAATCACCGACAAGGCCGGTGTTCCCACTGCCAGCGATATGACCAGCCAAAGATAGGCCTCGCTGGGCAAAAACAGCAATAATCCCAGCACAGGTGAAATCATCACAAGTGGCAGTCCCGTTGTCAGCCAGTGCGCCAGTGCCTTGATGCTGACCGCACCTTCCAATGGGACCGGCGCTGTCGCCAGCAAATCGAGAGAGCCATCTTCAAAATCCAGCGCGAATATCCTGTCCAGTGACAACAGACATGCCAGAAGCGCGCCCACCCACAGGATGCCGGGCGCGATCCGCGCCAGGGTTTGCGGTTCCGGCCCTATACCCAAGGGCACCAGCACCGCCAGAATAAGAAAAAAGGCCAGCCCAAGCCCGAAACCGCCCCCCGCCCGAAAGGCAAGGCGCAAATCCCGCATCAGCAGCGCGATCACAAGAAGGCCTCATCGAAATCGCCGGTTCCAGCCTGAGGAAAACGCGCCTTGAAGCGCGACAGGTCAAGTATCTCGGCCTCAGGAAGGCCCAGATCGATATGGGTGGCAATGACCGCCATACCACCGCCCGCCAGATGATGTCGCACAATATCGCCAAACAGCGCGACCGAAGCCACATCCAGTGACACGGTCGGCTCGTCCAGAACCCAGACCGGCCGCCCCGTTACCATAAGCCGCGCCAATCCAAGCCGCCGCTTTTGCCCCGCTGACAGGTTCTGTGCGGCCCGTCCTGCCAGCGCGCGCAAATTCATCTGGTCCAATGCGGTGTCAATGTCACTCGTGCCATAGATCGCGGCCCAGAAACGCAGGTTCTCCGCAACACTCAGTGTCGCCTTCAAACCATCTGCATGGGCCGCATAGGCAATCGCATCGGGCGGGCAATCTATCTCTCCGGCCAAGGCAGGCTGCAAGCCCGCAAGGGTACGCAACAGGGTTGTCTTGCCGCAGCCATTCGGCCCGCGCAGCACCAGCGCAGCGCCCGAGGATAAGGAAAAGCTCACCCCCTCCAGCATCGCAAGGCCCCCACGCGCGCAAGCCAGATCTGTGACATTCAAACCCACCCGGGGCCTCGCCTCTGCCGCTCTGCCATCATTTTCTTGCTAAAAATACTCAAATCCTGCCCTCACCCGACAGGCAGCACAGCAAGGGCAACGCGGCGCTGTTCAGACAAAAGCACATTATACGTCCGGCAGGCCGCAGGGCTGTCCATGATCTCGACGCCAAGACCAGCCTCTTCAAGCGTGCTGCGCAACGCTGCTGGAATATGCGCGATCTGTTCGCCTGTACCGATAAAAAGCACATCGACTTGCCCGGCCAGTTCCAGCAGCGCATCTGCATCGTCATACCCGCCCCAGGACCGAACCTGATCGGGCAGGACAAGCAGTGGTGCCTCATGCGCTTGGCCTCCGACACGAAAAAATCCAGGACCGTAGCCTTCTACAGGCTGCGCGGCGCCGAAATCAATCTCGCTCAGGCGCATTTCAGCTTTCCTTTACACCGAATTGGGTGCCCGATGTGTCGCCCGAATTCTTCGACCAGTCCCGCTTGACCCCAAGCCGCAGCAGCACCGCCGAGGCCACAAAGACCGATGAATAGGTGCCCACGATCACACCCCAGATCATAGCGAATACAAACCCGCGGATCACATCGCCGCCAAGTATGAACAGCGCCAGAAGGGCCAGCAATGTGGTCACCGAGGTCATGACCGTACGCGACAATGTCTCGTTGATCGACACGGTCAGTACCTCTTTCAAGGGGCGCTTCTTGTATTTGATCAGGTTCTCGCGCACGCGGTCGAACACGACCACTGTGTCATTCAGCGAATAGCCCACGATGGTCAGCAATGCCGCAATGATCGCCAGATCAAAGCGAATCTGAAGCAGGCTGAAAATACCAATGGTCAGCACGATATCATGCACAAGTGCAGCCACAGCGCCGAGAGAGAACTGCCATTCAAAGCGCAGCCAGATGTAGAACAGCACCGCCGCAAGGGCCAGCACCACCGAGATGATCGCCGACTGGATCAATTCGCCCGAAACCTTGGGCCCGACAGAATCGACGGCGGCAAAGGTCAGGGTCGGATCAAGCGCCTGCAACGCATCACGCACGGCAGAGATCTGCTCGGTCGTGATCGCCTCGGTGCCTTCTTGTGCCTGAATGCGGACCATTGCAACATGGCGGTCTGCCCCAAAGGCAGGGTCGAATACTTCAGTAATCGCCACATCGCCAAAGCCCAACGGCATGACCGCGGCGCGGTATTCGCCGATATCGACCGGGGCCTGGGCCTCTGTCCGGATCGAGGTGCCGCCACGAAAGTCGATGCCGAAATTCAGCCCCATAACCAGAAAGGCCACGATAGACAGCACCATTGCAACGACGGAGGCACCGAAAGTTGTCTTCCAGTGGCGGAAGAAATCAACCGAGGTGTCTTGCGGAACCAGTTTCAGTCGCATGTTCAACCCCTCAGATTACGAGTGTTTTCGGGCGCCTGCGCTCGAAATAGATGACCATCATCAGGCGTGTCACCATCAGCGCGGTAAAGACCGAGGTCAGAATGCCAAGGCCCAGCGTAATGGCAAAGCCCCGCACCGGACCAGAGCCCATAGCAAACAGGATCAGGGCCGTGATGAAGGTGGTGATATTCGCATCCAGAATCGCAGAGAGCGCCTTGTCATAGCCAAGCTCGATGGCGCGCGCCGGCCCTTTCGCGGTTCGCATTTCCTCGCGTATTCGCTCGAAGATCAGCACCGTGGCGTCCACCGCCATGCCGATCGTAAGCACGATCCCGGCAATCCCCGGCAAGGTCAGTGTCGCCCCGATCAGCGACAAAAGGGCGAAGATCATCGAGATGTTCAGCAACAGCGCGATATTGGCGATGATGCCGAATATGCCATAGCTTGCCAGCATGAAAGCCAGCACCGCGATCATTGCGACCATCGCCGCAATCCGGCCTGCGTCAATGCTGTCTTGCCCAAGTTCCGGGCCGACAGTGCGTTCTTCGAGAAAATCCATCTCGGCGGGCAATGCACCTGCACGCAGCAACACGGCCAGTTGGCTTGTCTCTTCAACAGTGAATCGGCCGGTAATTATGCCCGATCCGCCCGGAATATGGCTTTGAATAACAGGCGCAGAGATCACCTCGCCATCAAGGACAATCGCAAAAGGATTGCCGATATTCTCGGCCGTGTAGATGCCGAAGGCCCGTCCGCCAGACGGATTGAAGCGGAAATTCACGGCGGGGCGGTTGTTCTGGTCCATGCCCGGTTGCGCATCGACCAATTGCTCGCCGGTCACGACCGGCGTTTGTTCAAGAATATAGAACGTGCCCGGTTCATCGAGTGACGGGTAGATCACCTGCCTTGGGCCGGGCACTTCGTCCGGGTTGGAGGTCACATTGACCACCGGGTGGAAGGTCAGGCGCGCCGTGGTACCGATCAGCGCCTTCAACTCTTCCGCAGATCCGATACCGGGCACCTGAATCAGGATCCGGTCCGGTCCCTGACGCTGGATCGTGGGTTCGCGTGTGCCAGCCTCATCCACACGGCGGCGGATGATTTCCAGCGACAGGCGCATCGTGCGTTCATCCGTGGCAAGGCGCTCTGCCTCGGACAGGGTGACGACGATATCTTCGCCCTCGATCCGCACTTCAAGATCGCGCGCCTGTGAAAACCCGGTCATCGACTGGGTTGGCTGCGCCAGATCACGCACGAAACTTGCAGCCTGTTCGAGCGCGGCAGTATTGTTGATCCGCACCCGTAATTCACCCGGATCATCCGAGGGCATCCGCCGCACAGCGCCGACCGTGTCACGTTCATCACGCAACCGGTCGCGCACGGCGGGCCACATTCCGTCAATGCGGTCTGCATAGACATCGGCCACGCGCACCTCGGCCAGAAGATGCGCGCCGCCGCGCAGATCAAGCCCCAGATTGACCAGAAAAGACGGCAGAAAACCCGGCCAGCGACTGCGCGCTTCTTCCTGCGCAGCACCGCCCTGCCCCGCTTCGAGCATGGCAACAGCATCATTATGCTGCTCGACCCGGTCATAGAACAGGTTTGGCATCGCAAAAAGCAACGCCAAAGCGCAGGTTGCCCAGATCAAGACGCGTTTCCACATCGGTATTTGCAGCATCAGAGCATCGCTCCCGGGGTTCAGGTGTCAGGACAGGGCGAGAATTGCCCTTATTCTTTCGCAGCAGGCTCGGTCTTGGAAATCACAGTTGCGATGGTTTGCTTGAGAACGCGCACTTTCACGCCTTCTGCAATCTCGACCTCGGCTTCGCCATCTTCCTTGACCTTGACCACCTTGCCGATGATCCCGCCCTGCGTCACAACCTGATCGCCACGCCGCAACGCGCTGACCATTGCCTGATGTTCCTTCACCTTCTTCTGCTGCGGACGGATCAGCAGGAAATACATGATTACGAAAATCAGAATGAAGGGGATGATCGAAATCAAACCACCGGCGGCACCGGCGTCTTGCGCATAGGCAGGTGTGACGAACATGAAAACTCCTGTAAGTTGGACCCATCGAAAAAGGGCATGAAAGCATGCCCCGGACATGCGTCCAAAGGGCAATTTTGCGCGCACCCTACTGGCAGGGGCGGATATTGGCAAGGCGCGAGCAGCGGGATTCACGCTGTAAACCCGATCCAATCGGTCGATTTAACGTGAGCATCCAGCCCCACCTACCAACGCCCCGAAAGCGCGCGCAGCAAAAGGCTGCCGCGGCGCCTGAATTCTGACGGCACAAGCCCCCCCTCGCGCACAAGATGCGGCGCTTTCGCAGCTTTTGTCAGGATTGCGCCGGCCTGCCAGCCTGTCAGCATGACAGGCAGCACATCGGCGCAGACCTTGTGACGGTTGGCGCGCGCGCGCTTTAGTCGCATCAACCCGTCCTGCGCCAAAGCCGCAACGGCACTGTCGCGACCATCGACCAGCGGAATGCGCCCGGCACTTTCCAGCCGGGGGATGGCAACAAGCCAGTTTGCCAGCCCGGTCGCATAGCCCATGTCGCGCACGGTCTGCTCGGCGGTGTGATCTGCATTCAGCGCGCGCACACACAGCCACATCAGGTTGCCGCTTGTGGCCTGTATATGCTGCTCAAAAGCTCGCTCATCGGCGAAGGGTTCGCGGTAAATATCCCAGCGGCGCGCGGCAACCATTTCTTGCCCCAATGACAGCGGCAGGTCGCAGTCGCGCCAGAGATCAGATAACGGGCTGGCAACTTCATGCGCGCGCGGGGGCTTGCCTGCGGCGATTTCCTCCAGCACATCGGCCCAGAACTGCAAGCGCATCTCGGCGATCATGGGTTCCGATGTCATCCAGGGTGCGCGCGCAATCTCCAGATTGAAGGCAAAAAGCGTCCAGAGCTTGGCGCGCACCTGCGCGGGTGCGGCAAGGGTCGCGGCATGGCGATCCGGGTCGCCAAGACGCAGTTTTTCAGCAAGATCACTCATCCGGGGCAGATAAACCCGGCGCGACCACCATCAAGGCATAGGCAATTTCCGAAGGTGCGGCACGCCAGCGCGCGATTTCGGCCTCGGCAGTGTCAAGCGCGGCAGACAGCGTGCTTGACGCGCCGGGGCGCAGGCTGGCGATGCGCCGCTCCATAGGCAGATAGTAGTTTTCCCACGCCGCCCCGATCTGGAGGTTCTCGCCCAAGACCCGGTACCCTGCCGCAGCAACCCGTTCGCGGATGCCTGCCATATCGGTGATTTGCGGATATTCCACCGACCAGAAAGCCCGCGCGGCAGCAGATGGGCGCGGCAGCATGCATGGCTCTGAAAAGGCAACCGCGCCGTTGGGTGCCAATGCACTGCGCCACGCCTGCAACCCTTGGGTCACGCCCAGAAAATAGATCGCGCCTGCGCACCAGATCAGGTCATATGGCCCATCTAGCCGGGCCATGTCGCCCTGACGCACCTGAACGCGGTCCCCGAAAGGGGCTGTGCGCTTGCGCGCCGCCTCGACAAATTGCGGGATCTTGTCCACGGCATCGACCCGCGCGCGGGGCCGTTCCTTGGCCAATGTCACCGTATCGGCGCCCGAGCCACAGCCGGCATCGCAAATGCGCGCCTCGGCCGGGGTGGCGGCGACTGACAGCGCCCAGCCCAGATCGGCCGCAGCCCCCGGCCCTTCGCGCGCCAGATCGCTGTATAGCGTCAGGAACGCTTCATCCGGTGTCAGGTCCGACATGGTTCTACCCCATCACGCAAGAATTTCCATGTGACAGCATCGAGCAGCGCCTCGAAACTGGCATCGACGATGTTCGGAGACACACCGACAGTTGACCAACGCCGCCCCTGCCCGTCCTCAGAATCGATGATAACGCGGGTCACGGCCTCGGTGCCGCCTTGGGTGATGCGCACCTTGAAATCCACCAGCTTCATGTCGTCAATTGCATCCTGATAGGGGCCAAGATCTTTTGCCAATGCTTTCGCCAGCGCATTGACCGGGCCGCGATCATGGCCCTCGGCATCCATCGACTCGGATACGGATAGCTTTTTCTCGTCGCCGATCTTGACCACGACCACGGCCTCGGACAGGGTGATCATCTCGTTATACTTGTTCTTGCGGCGCTCGACTGTGACACGGTAGCGCTTGACCTCAAAGAAATCTGGCACCTGTCCCAAGGCGCGCCGCGCCAGCAACTCGAAACTGGCCTGCGCAGAGTCGTAAGCATAGCCCTGATCTTCGCGTGCCTTCACCTGATCGAGGATCACGCCAAGGCGCGGGTCGCCTTTTTCCACCGTGATTGCCATATCTTCCAGCCGCATGCGCAGATTTGACTGCCCGGCCTGATTGGACATCGGCACGATCCGCGCATTGCCCACGCTTGCGGGGTCGATATGCTCGTATGTGCTGGGGTCTTTCAGGATGGCGCTGGCATGCAACCCGGCCTTATGCGCGAAAGCAGACGCGCCGACATAGGGCAGCGTGCGCAGCGGCACGCGGTTGAGAATGTCATCCAGCTTGCGCGAGATGCGCAACAGTTGCGTCAGCGCCTCGGGCGTCACGCCAATCTCGAAGCGCTCGGCATAGGCGGGCTTGAGCAAGAGCGTCGGGATAAGCGTGGTCAGCGAGGCGTTGCCACACCGCTCCCCCAGCCCGTTGAGCGTGCCTTGAATCTGGTGCGCGCCCGCTTCCACGGCGGCCAGCGAACAGGCCACGGCCTGGCCCGTGTCATCGTGGCAATGGATGCCAAGCTTCGCGCCGGGAATACCGCTTGCGATGACGCTTTCGGTGATTGCGCCGATCTCACTGGGCAGCGTGCCGCCATTTGTGTCGCACAGCACGACCCAGCGCGCGCCCGCCTCATGGGCGGCATGCAAACCGCTCAGGGCGTAATCGGGGTTGGCCTTGTAGCCGTCGAAGAAATGTTCAGCGTCAAAATGCGCCTCGCGGCCCTGCGCAACACAATGACGGATCGAGGCTGCGATATTTTCAAGATTTTCGTCAAGGCTGATCCCCAGCGCCGTGGTGACATGGAAATCATGGGTTTTGCCAACCAGACAGACCGCCTGCGTGCCTGCATTCAGCACCGCCGCCAGCACATCGTCATTCTCCGCCGACCGACCTGCACGCTTGGTCATGCCAAACGCGGTGAGGGTGGCTTTCGTTTGCGGCGGGGCGGCGAAAAACTCGCTGTCAGTGGGGTTCGCACCGGGCCAGCCGCCCTCGATATAGTCGATACCAAGCTGGTCGAGCATGGCGGCAATCTGGTGCTTTTCCGGCGTCGAGAACTGAACGCCCTGCGTCTGCTGCCCGTCGCGCAGCGTGGTGTCGTAGAGGGTGAGGCGGGTGCGGGTCATTTGAGCGCCTCTAGTTTACTGGGGTCAAATTCAACTGTCGGCAAAACTTCGACTACGTCTTTCCCAATGCGCACCTCTGCCCCAGCATTCAGCAACATACGTTTCATTTGGTCAACAAGCCCGAAATCTTTGTTGAGCATTGCTTCGGCACGCGCTTTTGAAAGCGCTTCGCTATAATCGGAAAGCAGTTCTCTAGCCGCTTTATCTGCGTCAATCCATACTGCTTGATCTTCCCCTACGAGTCCGAGAAAGCGCAAAGTGGCAGATAGCGCCGCTGCATCACCGACCGTGTACAAGTGATGCAGTCTAGCGATTGCTTTATGCGTATTCAGATCATCGGAAAGTGCTTCAACTACGGCATTATCAATTTCGCCCTTTTGCTCAGAATGTCCGACGAGCGACCAGAACGCGCCCAATTGCTTTTGAGCCTCCCGCGCCTTCTCCTCCGTCCAGTCCATCGGCTTGCGGTAATGCGTGGACAGCATCACGAAGCGGATCACCTCACCCGGCCAGCCCTGATCCAGCAAATCCCGCACCGTGAAGAAATTGCCCAAGGACTTGGACATCTTCTTGCCCTCGACCTGCACCATTTCATTATGCAGCCAGAAATTCGCAAAGCCAGCGTCGGGATGCGCGCAGCAGGATTGTGCGATCTCATTCTCATGATGCGGGAATTGCAGGTCGATCCCGCCGCCATGAATGTCAAAGGCAGGCCCCAGCAACTCATGCGCCATGGCCGAGCATTCGATATGCCAGCCCGGACGGCCCCTGCCCCAAGGGCTGTCCCAGCCCGGCTCTTCATCGCTGGACGGCTTCCACAGCACGAAATCCATCGGGTCGCGCTTGTAGGGGGCCACTTCCACCCGCGCGCCAGCGATCATGTCATCGACCGACCGGCCCGACAGCTTTCCATAGTCGGGGTAGCTGCGCACATCGAACAGCACATGGCCCTCGGCGGCATAGGCGTGGCCCTTGGCCACCAGCCCCTCGATCATCGCCACCATCTGCACGATGAATTCGGTCGCGCGCGGCTCTACATCGGGTCGCAATGCGCCCAAAGCATCCATATCGGCATGATACCAGTCGATCGTCCCATCGGTCAGCGCGCGGATGATCTCGTTCAGCGACCGCCCGTCGCCGCCTTCCTGCAACGCCCGCGCGCGTGCGTTGATCTTGTCATCCACATCGGTGAAATTGCGCACATAGGTCACCTGCCCCTCGCCATAGACATGGCGCAGCAACCGATACAGCACGTCAAACACCACCACAGGCCGCGCATTTCCCAAATGCGCGCGGTCATAGACCGTGGGGCCGCAGACATACATCCGCACGTTATCGGCGTCCAAAG
>SLAT01000018.1 GCA_007126715.1 Roseinatronobacter sp. | reverse complement strand
GTCTGCGTTCACCGTCATTGTTCGGAACTTGAGGCAGTAAAATGGTTTTCCACCTTTGCCGATACGCCTGTGCGCGAACAGGACCGGACCTGGATCTTTTATAAGAATGCACAGGGCGAGCATCAAAAGAAGCGGGCTGAGTGCGAGTAGTGACAAAGCTGCAATCAGGCGGTCGAATACCTGCTTCACAAACGTATCGGGTGAAGGCCCCTCTGCATCCTCTGCCCCGGTTGCAGGAGCAATGAGAAGGGACGAAGAAGAGTCCAGCCGCTTTTCCATATAATAACCCCACTGATAAATGCCTCTGTGGGGTTAAAGTCCGGGTCCGTTCGTTTTGTTCCTTAAAAAAGGCTTATTCTTTTGCCTTCAGAGCGCCAAACTGGATTTCTGCATTGCATAGGATGGAATCATCGAACAAGCAGCCTGTCCCCAACGGGGTAAATGCCACCCGGTCAACCTGAAAAATCAATGGTTCTGACCATTCAAACAACCCCATCCACTCGATCAGAAGATCGGTCGTCCAGATGGAAAGATACATTTTCTGGTCTATCGCCGGAATCCCGTCGCCTTCCTCTGTTCGGATCAGTTCGCCATCCATGTACCACCGCAGCCGACCAGGTTCCCAGATGAAGGCAAGGTCGAGCCATTCATCAACATTCGGGACCGGCGTCAGGGCTTCGTTTCCGCCTTCACCGTCGAAGTAGATATTGGTCTGCAAGACCGGCTCTGTCCGGGCGATGAATTCAAAGTCGATCTCGTTATGCAACAAGCCTTGCGGCGGGCCAATGAACGTGAAGAAATTGGAATTCGTGCCGGCGGCAAAGGGTACCCGAACTCTGGCCTCGTACACCCCATAATCGAACCGCTCATGCGACTGTATTTCAGCGCAGATATAGTCTTCTGGTCCGTCTTCGGCCTGTTCAACAGACAGGTGAAGCAAACCGTCTTCCACCTGCACAGCATCTTTCGACCACAAGCAATTCTGATGGGGGCCGTTCACCCAACCATCAGAGACGAACCAACGTTCGCTTTTGAGGGTTGTAAACTCTTCCACAAAGCCGTCCTGGTCCGATGCGGCGGCCGAAACGGCAAGAAAAGCGGTAGCCGTTGCTGTGAGCAAGCATCCGTAGCGCATAGCGATCTCCAATTCCAATATGGGCTGTAACTAAGGTGACTCGCGAAATGTTCCGTCAAAAAGACGGGAACAGTCTGGGTGTTTCGAAGTTACTCACTCTGAGTTGGCGGGACATCCGCACGCACAGACCCAAGTCTATGGATAATTGATGAGTCTTTCCATACCCCGCGCCCGGATCCTTGACCCTGCGTCAAATGCTGTCTTTGCGGTTCCCGCGATTGCGATTTCGCTTTTTGTCTTTGCGTATTCAATGATCTATGGGCAAAAAGCAGTGCTTTTGTTCTATGCACTCTGGTTTCCGCTGCTGCTGCTTGCCCCAGAGCGGATGATGGTCAATCGCGCCCCGTTGCTGTTCATCCTTGCGCTTCCAGCCTTGGCGACGATTTCGGTTCTGTGGTCGGATGTGCCTGCCCTTACCCTGCGCGCGTCAATCCAGTACGGCACAACAGTCCTATGCGGTCTTATCGCGGCGCGTGTTGTCTCGGTTCGAAGTCTGGTCGCCGGGGCTGTGCTTGGTGGGGTGGTGATTTTGCAGTATTCACATTCCGAAGGTGCTTATGCCTATGATTTTCTGGACGCATCTTATGCGATGCGCGGGGCCTTCGAATCCAAGAACCAGCTTGGGTTCTATGCGTCACTGACGGCGTTTCTGGCCTTGGCCTATGCTGTCATGTCCGGCACGCCTTTCATTCTGCGCCCGATTGCTTTGCTGATCGCGGGCTTTGCGGTCTGGACACTCGTGCTCTCGGACTCGGCGACATCGGCGATTGCCTTGGCTGCGGGTCTGTTCACCACGCTTGTTGTCCTTGGGGTGACGCAAATCGTTGTTGGCGCAAGGGCGCAGATCATCGTTATTCTTTTGTGCATTGCGCTTGCGCTTGCTGCCATCGCAGCGCAGGTGGGGGCGCTTGATATCATTTTCGAGGTCTTCGGCAAGGACCCTACCTTGACGGGCCGGACCTATCTTTGGAACCAAGGCGTGTTGTTCGGCGAGGAAAGGCCCTTTGCAGGTCTTGGCTATTATGCGTTCTGGATTCACAACAGACCGGAAGCCGAGGACCTATGGCGTGAATTCTACATAACCGGGCGGACAGGGTTTCATTTTCACAACACATTGATCGAAAGCTTCGTTGCGTTGGGTATTTTAGGGGTGGCGCTTGTGGGTGCGTGGATGCTGGCGCTTCTGGTTGGTACGCTGCGTGTTGTGATGAACACCGGCCTGCGCGCAGAAGCGGCGATCTGCGCCGGACTTGCGGTCATCTTCTTCATCCGCTCGGGCGTCGAGATCGACTTTTTCACCCCTTACACTGTGGGATCGTTCCTTGTGCCCTATATAATCGTGCAGATGAGTGATCAGCGCCGAGCGGTGCTGGACGCCTACACCCGGACTGCTGTGCCCTGATGGCGGACACGCCAACAATCTCGGTAATCATCGCAGCCTGGCGTGCTGGCCGCGTGCTTCCTTATGCTGTGGCCTCTGCTTTGGGGCAGTTGCGCGTCAGGGTCGAGGTCATCATCGTTGACGATGCTTCGCCTGATGACAGTTTTGCCTGTGCCGAAAGACTGGCGGCTGACCCGCGCGTTCGGGCATTTCGAATGGACAAGAATGCCGGGCCTGCGGCCGCGCGCAACCTTGCCTTGTCACATGTTCGCGCACCTTGGGTCGCGGTTCTGGACGCGGATGACCTTATGCGACCAGACCGCTTGTCGCGGATGTTCGCGCTGGCGCAGTCGGCCCCGGCAGATGTCATTCTTGGAAATCTGACTGAAGTGATCGGCCAATCCGACCAACCTGAAGACGCGTCTTT
>SLAT01000156.1 GCA_007126715.1 Roseinatronobacter sp. | reverse complement strand
TTCCCAGATCGGGTTGTGCCAATGCTGCCCGATATCCTCTCGGGGGATCTTTGTTCATTGCATGAAGGGGTCGACCGCCCCTGTATCGCGCTGCGCATGGTGATTGATGCGCAAGGCAACAAGCGCAGCCATGAATTTTTCCGCGCCATGATGCGTTCAGTCGCATCCCTGACCTATGAGCAGGCACAAGCCGCAGATGAAGGCACGCTGGATGACGCAACAGCGCCGCTGGCGGGCGCTTTATCTGACCTGTTTGGCGCATATCGCGCGCTGACCCGTGCGCGCCATCGCCGCCAACCGCTGGATCTGGACCTGCCAGAGCGTCAGATCATCCTGTCCGAGGAGGGGCGCGTCACATCCGTGGCCTTCAAGGAACGCTTTGACGCGCATAAGCTGGTAGAGGAATTCATGGTTCTGGCCAATGTCGCCGCCGCCGAGACATTGCGCGAGAAAGGTTTGGCGCTGCTCTACCGTGTGCATGAGGAACCCAGCCCAGAAAAGATGGAAGCGTTGCGCGAACTGGCGCGGGAATCCGGCTTTGCGCTGGCCAAAGGGCAAGTGCTGATGACGCGGCATTTCAACCAGCTTCTTGCGCAGGCTGAAGGCACCGAGTTTGACGAGTTGATGAATATGGCCACGCTGCGGTCGATGACACAGGCTTATTATGCCCCGCAAAATTTCGGGCATTTCGGGCTGGCTTTGCGCGAATACGCGCATTTCACCTCGCCCATCCGGCGCTATGCCGACCTGATCGTGCATCGTGGCCTTATTTCAGCGCATAAGTGGGCCGATGACGGGCTAAGCCCTTGGGATATTGAAAATCTTGAGGAAACCGCAAAGCAGATATCGGAAGCCGAGCGCCGCTCCATGGCGGCGGAACGCGACACCGCAGACCGTTATCTTGCCGCCTATCTGGCCGACCGTGTCGGCGCGGAATTCACTGGCCGCATATCGGGCGTGGCGCGGTTCGGGGTGTTTGTGAAGCTGGACGAAACCGGCGCAGACGGGCTTGTGCCGATCCGTTCCATTGGTGACGAGTATTTCCGCCATGACGCCGAAGCGCAGGCGTTAGAAGGTGAAAAGACAGGTTTCCGTATCGGGCTAGGGCAGCGTGTCAAGGTCAAGCTGGCAGAGGCTGAACCTGTCACGGGCGGGCTGGCACTGGAATTGCTGGAGGTCGAGGGCGAAGCACCGGCGCGAAGCGGCGGTCGGCGCGGGCGCAAAGGTCCTGTGCGGCGCGCCGTATCCAAAGGCGCAACAGGCACGGCGAAGGCGAAGAAAAAGCTGAAACGCAAGCGCGGCTAGTCATTAGTGAAATACAAGGGCCTTGGACCCGCCCTTGACTGAGTTTTGCGGTGGTCTGACGGCAGTTATGCGGGACTAAGCCGCCCCTCGCTTGCTTGTGGCTGCGCGGAATCAAGGCCGAAGGCCACCGCGACTCAAAGGGCCGCCCCCACGGCGCGGCGATTGGGCTGCCCCAAGCGCACAGATCTGATCTTTTGCGGACTTGGCCAGCATAAAGCGCAACAAATTTAAGGGAGGATCGCCGCACCGCGGCCCGACGCTGTGCAGCTTTGTCCAAGTATCGACTGTCCGCAAAGCCCTCAAACTATCAACGGCATGTTGTGCGCTGGTTTTCTGTTTCACGGTCCGACATCCCAAACTCGTTGGGAATGGCCAAACATTCTGCATATCGCGAACGCAGCGTTGTGCTGGATTGGCGGCGAAGGTTGTACTACCGTCGCGCTGAACATCAGGGAGAGGGTTTGGTTATGGAAGATATCGTAGTCTTGGGCGGCGCGCGTACCGCGATTGGCAGTTTCGGCGGTGCTCTCGCGTCAATCACCCCAATAGAGCTTGCCCGGATTGTTGCGTCCGAAGCGATGACACGGTCTGGTGTCGAACCCGCTCAGATCGGCCAAGTTATGTTCGGCACGGTTATCGCCACCGATCCTGCGGATATGTATCTCTCGCGCCGCGCCGCGATGGGGGCTGGCGTACCGGACTCTGTTCCCGCAATGAACGTCAACCGGCTATGTGGCTCTGGTGTGCAGGCGATCATTTCTGGTGTGCAGGCGCTTGCCCTTGGTGATGCCGGGTTTGCCCTAGTCGGCGGCGCCGAAAGCATGAGCCGCGCGCCCCATATCCTGCAAGCCGCGCGTTTTGGCACCAAGATGGGCGACACGCGCGCGGTTGACATGATGGTGGGTGCGCTGACCTGCCCGTTTGGCACCGGGCATATGGGCGTCACGGCTGAGAATGTCGCGCGCGAGCATGACATCACGCGCGAGGCGCAGGATGCCTTCGCCTTGGAAAGCCAGACCCGCGCCGCGCGTGCAATCGCGGACGGACGCTTCAAGGATCAGATTGTCTCTGTCACCTTGAAAACCCGCAAGGGTGAGATGGTGTTTGACACAGATGAGCACCCGAAACCCACAACATTGGACGCCTTGGCCGGTCTGCGTCCCGCATTTGAAAAGGGCGGTTCTGTCACCGCGGGCAATGCCAGCGGCATCAATGACGGCGCGGCCGCGCTGGTTCTGGCGCGCGCTGATGCGGCCGAGAAATCGGGGCTGAAACCTTTGGCGCGAATCATCGGCTATGCCCATGCAGGTGTGCGACCAGAGGTGATGGGCATAGGACCTGTCCCTGCGGTGCAGGCCCTTTTTGCGCGCACGGGCCTGTCTGCAGGGGATTTTGATGTGATCGAATCGAATGAGGCGTTTGCCGCGCAAGCGTTGGCGGTCAGTGCGGCCCTTGGACTGGACGCGGCCCGTGTTAACCCCAATGGTGGCGCAATTGCGCTTGGGCATCCGGTGGGGGCAACCGGGGCGATCATCACCATAAAGGCATTACACGAATTGATGCGCATCGACGGAAAACGCGCACTTGTAACCATGTGCATCGGGGGCGGGCAGGGGATTGCGCTGGCTTTGGAACGGGTCTGAGCGAAGCCATTTCGGGCAGGAACAATAGAAGAACATAACGCTTGACCGTATCGTGTCAGGCGTTATGTCTCGGAACTATGTCACCTGCGCCTCATGCTCCTGTCTTGCTATGGTTCAAACGCGATCTGCGCGTGTCGGATCATCCTGCGCTGGCAGTGGCAGGCAGCTATGTGCTGCCGGTTTACATCATTGAGCCCGAATACTGGGCATTGCCTGACACCTCCGCACGCCAATGGGCCTTTACCGCCGAGGCATTGGAAAGCCTGCGCGCGGATCTGGCCGCGATGGGCCAGCCACTCGTTATACGCATGGGCGATTGCGTCACCGAACTGGCGCGGCTGCGCAAGGCGCATGGGATCACGCAGATGATAAGCCATGAAGAAACCGGCAATGGCTGGACCTTTGCGCGTGACAAGCGGGTGGCGGCATGGGCAGCGGCCTCAAGCGTACACTGGCAAGAAATACCGCAATCGTGCGTTGTGCGCAGGTTACGCGCACGCGATGGATGGCAGGGCCAGCGCAACGCCTTCATGCGGCAATCGCCCGCAGACCCACCACCAGTGCTTGCCCCTGTTGCGCCCGATGCGCCGGGGCTGGAGCGCTTGCCCGATGCGCGCGCCTTGCGCCTTGCAGCCGATCCTTGTCCTCACCGCCAGAACGGCAGCAGGGCATCAGCCGAGCGTGCGCTGGACTCATTCCTTGCGGTGCGGGGTGAACGCTACCGCGTGGCGATGTCCTCGCCCTTGACGGCCGAACGTTCCTGCTCGCGCCTGTCGCCCTATCTGGCACTTGGCGTTGTGTCGGTGCGGCAGGTCGAGCAGGCGCGTGTCGCTGCGCGCACCCGTCATCAGGCTGCGCAAGACTGGCAAGCCGCACTGAACAGTTTTGCCAAGCGGCTGGCGTGGCGGGATCACTTCATCCAGAAACTGGAGGATGAACCTGCGATCGAACATCGCTGCTTGCACCCTGCGCATGAGGGTTTGCGCCCAGATATGCCTGACGCCGACCTGCTGCGCGCCTGGGAGATGGGCGAAACCGGTGTGCCATTCGTCGATGCCTGCATGCGCTATCTGCGCGCAACGGGCTGGCTGAATTTCCGGATGCGGGCAATGCTGATGTCCTTTGCCAGCTATCACCTGTGGCTGGACTGGCGCGCGACAGGTCCGGTTCTGGCGCGGCTGTTCACGGATTACGAGCCGGGAATTCACTGGTCGCAAGTGCAGATGCAGTCCGGCACAACCGGGATCAACACGATCCGCATCTATAATCCGATCAAGCAAAGCATTGACCAGGATTCGGATGGGAAATTCATCCGCAGATGGGTGCCGGAGGTTGCACAGGTGCCCGCCGCGCATGTGCACACGCCCTGGACATGGGCTGAAGGTGCGGCCAGCCTTCAGTCGCGCTATCCCGCGCCTGTGGTCGATGTTGCAAAAGCAGGGGCAGCGGCGCGCGATGCTTTGTGGGGCTTGCGCAAACAGGCGGGGTTTCATGATATTGCACAGGCGGTCGCGCACAAGCACGCCTCCCGCGCGCGCCATACGGACCGCTCAAGCGCCACCGCGACCCGCGCCGCACGGCGCAAGGCCCAGCATCCCGACCAGTTGAGCCTTGATTTGTAACGCTGGCAAAACACAAACGCAAATTCACAAAAAATATTTGGCTGGTTTTCCCTTGACCTTCCACAAGCTGGAAGGACCATGTGACAAGAACAGATCATAGAACGCGGTGCTTACAATGCTCATGACGGTCCAGGAACAAAACACGGAAGAACGCAGATTGCCGCTTGGCAACCTGAGTTGCGCAGGCTGTGTGCGGCGCGCCGAGGCGGCCTTGTCTGCCATCGCGGGAGTGCATGAGCCGTCAGTGAACCTTGCCACCCATGAAGCGCGCGTGCTGCTTACCCCTTCGGTTGATATGGATAATCTGCGCCGAGAAATGCAGCGCGCAGGCTATCCGCTGCGTACGGGGCAAATTGAACTGTCACTGGAGGGGATGAGTTGCGCATCCTGTGTTGCGCGGGTCGAGACTGCCTTGCAGGTACAACCCGGCGTGCTGCGCGCGACAGTCAATCTGGCGACGGGGCGCGCGCAGATCGAACATATCGAAGGGCAGGGTGACGCATCGGCGCTGATCGCGGCGGCAACATCGGCCGGCTACCCCGCAACGCTGCTGGACGACGGGCACGCGCCCGAGGACCCGCAGACGCGCCATAACGCCGAGGCGAAGGGCTTGCGGGGGGCTTTATTGCTTGCTGCTGGTCTGACCTTGCCTGTGTTCATTCTGGAAATGGGCGGGCATGTCGTGCCAGCCTTTCATCACTGGCTGCACCATCAGATCGGGATGCAGACCCTTTGGATCATTCAATTTGTGCTGACGACTGCCGTGCTGGCCGGGCCGGGGCGACGGTTCTATACCACTGGCCTGCCTGCGCTGATGCGCGGCGCGCCAGATATGAACAGCCTCGTGGCTATTGGCACACTGGCGGCTTGGGCCTATTCCGTAATCGCGACATTCGCGCCCACATTCTTGCCCGAAACCGCGCGCGCGGTCTATTTCGAGGCGGCAGCAGTCATTGTCACCCTGATCTTGCTAGGCCGCTGGCTGGAAGCACGCGCCAAGGGCCGGACGGGGGCTGCGATTGCGCGACTTGTGGGAATGCAGCCGCGCGTCGCGCGCGTGATCCGTGGTGACGAGACTGTAGAGATCGCAATCGACGAGCTGCGCGCGGGGGATGTCGTTCAACTCCGCCCCGGAGAGCGCATACCGGCAGATGGTGTGCTGATCTCTGAAGAAGCCGTGATTGACGAAAGCATGATCACAGGAGAGCCGATCCCGGAAACCAAACATGAAGGGGCCAAAGTTATCGGCGGCACGGTCAATGGGGCAGGGGCGTTTCGTATGGAAGTCACGCATACTGGCGCGCAAACCATGCTGTCGCAGATCATCCGTATGGTCGAAAGCGCGCAGGGGGCCAAACTGCCGGTTCAGGCGCTGGTTGACCGGGTGACAATGGTTTTTGTTCCAATCGTGATTGGCATTGCCATTCTGACCGTATTTGTGTGGCTGTTCTTCGGCCCCGACCTGACATTTGCGCTGGTGGCCGGGGTTTCGGTGCTGATCATTGCCTGTCCCTGTGCGATGGGGCTGGCAACACCCACGTCGGTCATGGTGGGAACGGGACGGGCTGCGGAATTGGGCGTATTATTTCGCAAGGGCACGGCCTTGCAAGTGTTGGACAAGGTGCAGATCGTGGCCTTTGACAAGACCGGCACCTTGACCGAGGGGCGCCCGATCCTGACCAATCTTGAGACGGCAGGCGCATGGGACGCAGATGAGGCATTGCGCCTTGCCGCCGCGATGGAGCAAACCTCCGAGCACCCCATTGCGCGCGCCATTCTTGCTGCCGCTGAAGAAAAAGCCCTGAAGCTGCCCGAAGTTGCAGGCTTCAAATCCCTGACAGGGCTTGGCGTTCGCGGCATGATCGAAGATCGGACGGTTCTTCTTGGTGCAGCGCGGTTGATGGTGCAGGAAAATGTCGATATCGCGCCTTTGTCCGGGCGGGCACAGGACCTTGCAGGGCAGGGGCGCAGCCCGCTCTATCTGGCAGTTGACGGACAGCTTGTTGCGCTACTGGCTGTGGCAGACAAGGCCAAACAGGGCGCGCGCGAAATGATTGCCGCGCTCAAGTCGCAAGGTCTGCGCGTCGCGATGATTTCAGGCGATGCACAGGACGCAGCAAATGCGATCGGGAAAGAGCTGGGGATTGATGATATCGTGGCCGAGGTCATGCCCAAGGGCAAGGTAGATGCATTGCAAAGCCTGCGCGCGCATGGCGGCAAGCTGGCCTTTGTTGGCGATGGTATAAATGATGCCCCCGCCCTTGCAGAGGCAGACGTGGGCATTGCCATTGGCACCGGGACCGATGTCGCGGTCGAGACGGCCGATGTGGTGCTGATTTCCGGCGCACCAGAGGCGGTGCTGACTGCGTTGGGTGTGTCACGCCAGACAATGAAGAATATTCGTCAGAACCTGTTCTGGGCCTTTGCCTATAATACCGCCTTGATTCCGGTAGCGGCGGGTGTGCTGTATCCTGCGTTCGGTTTGATGCTCTCGCCAATGCTGGCCGCCGGGGCCATGGCGTTCAGTTCGGTCTGTGTGCTGTCCAACGCGCTACGCCTGCGATACATGGCACCGCATCACCTGAGAGGAACCTCGGCATGAATATTTCAGAAGTTGGAAAACTGTCTGGTCTGCCGCCCAAGACAATACGTTTTTACGACGATATTGGCCTGATACAGCCAAAGCGCGATACCAACGGATACCGGATTTTCTCGGAGTCCGATCTGCATCGCCTCGCCTTCTTGCGGCGCGCACGCGCGCTTGGGTTTTCGGTGCAGGAATGCCGGCAACTCTTGGCGCTTTACCATGATGAAACCCGCGCCAGCTCTGATGTGAAAGCGCTGGCGCGCGAACATCTGGCGCGGATTGATCAGCAACTCGAAGAACTTGGCCAGATGCGCCGCACGCTGGCCGATCTTATCGAATCCTGTGCAGGCGATAACCGACCGGATTGCCCGATCCTGCGCGATCTTGCACGCTAGGCACTGCGCGTGACGTTACGCGCTGACGAGTGCTGCACTCTTTGGGGCAGGCTTTGCTGCTGGCCGTGTTTTTTCAGCCTTTGCGCTCCCGCGCACGGTCCGTTTTACTGCTTCGGCTTCGCGCGCACATTCTGCGGCATTTTCATGCGGAATCTTTTCTGCAACGGCCCCCAGCACACGCAGATAGGCTTCGTGCTGATGCTTAAAGACTTTCATCCACATGACCGTACTTTGCATCCATAGCGAAATTGGGTCAAACATCATCCTCTACTCCCCTGATGTGGCACTCTTGCTTGTCGCGCCGTGTTTTTGATGCTCGCAATCAGCATTACATGACGCTTAGCATACGCCTTGAAACGAAAATATGACGCGAGGCAAGCGATTTAGTAACTCTGCATGGGCATTGAGCCGAACAACCCAAACGTGTGCCTGCTTACAAAATACAGGGACGCACGCGCGCATGTCAAAGGCGCAAATCCCCGCTCGGCCATATTCCGCGTCTGCGCTTATACTTTAATCGGATAAGGCGTGAAAATGATCTGAATCACTTTTCACGCTATTTTCAGATGAACAGGTTGTTCCCTGCTTGCCCCTTAGCGGATGATAATTTCATCAGGACGCGCCAGACCCAGCACAAAGCGCGCGCGCTCATCCAGCAGATCAAGGTCAAGAAAATCATCGGACAGTCGCCGGGTCCGGTTTTCCACTTCGGCCAATTCCACGCGAAGCATGTCGCGCTGCGCCTTGAGGGTAGTTAATTCCGCCTCGATCTGGACACGATTGAACAGGCCAAATGCGCCTTGCACGGCAGCAAATGTGAAATAAAGGCCCAGAACAATTGCCGTGCCAAAGTAAAACAGCGGACCAATCGCCGGAGTGGTGCGTTTCATGGATATGCCTGTACTGCCTGCGCCTTTCGTGGCGCTATTGCATGCAGTATGGCACAAGTTCTGGTCTAAGGGAATCCTGCACTTGAAGATTCTGTCGGATTTATCCCAGAAAAATGCCGACAACGACCATCATCAACCCCAACGTCGAGACAGCGAGCGCCGCAAAGTTCATGATGACCGCCTTTTGCATCCGCGCGCGCAACTCAGCATCTTCAAGCGATTGCTTGCGCAGCTTTATCACATAGAAGATACACCAAAAAAGCCCGGCGACACCCGCAAGGGAAATCGCTGCACCGATCCAGATCAATGTGTCCATAAACGCTTACTCTTTTTCAAGGGCGGCCACTCCGGGCAATGTCTTGCCTTCCATCCATTCCAGAAATGCGCCGCCCGCTGTCGAGATATAGCTGAAATCCGATCCGACACCGGCCTTGTTCAGCGCCGCGACCGTGTCACCGCCGCCCGCGACCGAAACCAGCACACCCTCTCGGGTCAGGCGCGCGGCCTCCTGGGCTGCCGCGTTGGTTGCGGCATCGAATGGAGCAATTTCAAAAGCGCCAAGCGGGCCGTTCCAGACCAATGTGCGGCATTTGGCGAATACTTCGGAGAGTGCAGCCACGCTATCGGGTCCGGCATCGAGGATCATCGCATCACTGGGGCATTGCTCGACCGGAAGAACCTCATGCGCAGCATGGGCAGCAAATTCGCGCGCCACGACAATATCGACCGGCAAGTGCAATATGCACCCCGCCTCGCTGGCCTTGTCCATGATCGCACGGGCTGTGTCGGCCATGTCGCGCTCTGCCAGTGATATGCCGATCTCCAGCCCCTTGGCGACCAGAAAGGTATTTGCCATCCCGCCACCGATGATCAGATGGTCGACCCTTGTAATCAGATTGGAGAGGAGGTCGAGCTTGCTGGAAACCTTTGCTCCGCCAACCACAGCGGCGACCGGGCGGGCAGGGGCCTCCAGGGCGGCTTGAAGCGCCTTGAGTTCCGCCTCCATCAATCGTCCGGCACACGCGGGGCGCAGATGCGCTATCGCCTCGGTCGATGCATGTGCGCGATGTGCCGCAGAGAAGGCGTCATTGACGTAAATATCACCCAAAGCCGCCATCGAGGCCGCCAGAAGCTTGTCATTCTTTTCTTCGCCCTCATGGAATCGGGTATTTTCCATCAATGCCACGTCACCTGCCTGCATTGCGCCGACAATTTTCTTGGCAGGCGCACCGATGCAATCTTCGGCAAAGGCCACTGAATGGCCGAGCGCCGCTTCCAAGGCAGGCAGCACGACCGATAGCGACATCTCTGGCACGCGCGCGCCCTTGGGCCGGCCGAAATGCGCGAACAGCACAACCTTGCCTCCAGCCTTGGTGATATGCTGGATGGTGGGGACTATCCGCTCGATCCGCGTTGCATCCGTGACCTGTCCGTTTTCCACTGGCACATTTATATCGACCCGAACCAGCGCAGTTTTGCCCGCGAAGTCCAGATCATCAAGTGTCTTGAACGCCATCGCACCGTTCCTTCCCACCAAGTTTGACGCTATGTCGCGCGAAACCGGGGGCTTGGTCAATGGTCTGCGGCGTCATCAGGGGTTTTCCTGCGCTGCCTCGCGCATTAGGGTATGCAGAACCATTAAGTAAGGAGCGCCACATGGCCGAGATCAAAGACCCCGAAAATACCATCCTGATGGAGTTGAAGACCGGAACGGTCACAATCGAATTGTTGCCGGATGTTGCGCCAGGCCATTGCGCACGGATGAAAGAGCTTGCACGCGCTGGGGCCTATGACAATGTTGTTTTCCACCGCGTGATCGAGGGGTTCATGGCCCAGACCGGCGATGTAGCAAATGGCAATACCGAAAAGAATTTTGACATTCGCCGCGCAGGCACCGGCGGGTCGGACCTGCCGAATTTGAAGGCGGAATTTTCCGGGGTGCCGCATGACCGGGGCACCTTGGGGGCTGCGCGGTCGCAAAACCCAGACAGCGCCAATAGCCAGTTTTTCATCAATTTTGGCGACAACCACTTCCTCAACCGCCAATACACCGTATATGGCCGCGTCATTTCCGGGATGGAGCATGTCGACAGTATCACCCGGGGCGAGCCGCCCGCGAATCCCGACAAGATGATTAGCGTCAAGGTGGCAGCAGATGCGTGATAAACTCATATTCTCAGGAATATTTGCGCTAGGCGTGGGAATTCTTGGCGCGTCTTATCTGAACCTGATGAGTGTCAATGCCGATACGGCTGTGCCTGAAGATCATTCAGGCCCGGTCATGGTTATCGAGACAGCCGGCGAGGCGACGGGCACAATGCGCATTGCGCTGCGCGATGATCTTGCCCCGAACCATGTCGATCGTATTGTCACGCTGGCCGAACAGGGCGCGTATGACGGTGTGGTGTTTCACCGCGTGATCGAAGGGTTCATGGCGCAGACAGGCGACGTGCAGCATGGGCGGCCGGATGGTAACCCGCGCATGTGGGGGACCGGCGGGTCCGACCTGCCCAATCTTCAGGCCGAATTCACCGAGCAATCGTTCGAACGCGGTGTTGTCGGGATGGCGCGCTCACAAAGCCCTGACAGTGCCAATAGCCAGTTCTTCATCATGTTTGCCCCAGCGACGCATCTCAATGGGCAATACACGGTCGTGGGCCAGTTGGTCGATGGCTATGATGTGCTTGACACGATCAAGCGCGGCACAGGCGGCAATGGTGCTGTCATCG
>SLAT01000132.1 GCA_007126715.1 Roseinatronobacter sp. | reverse complement strand
TCCGGTTCGGGCAGCGCAGCATGGTGGATTTACCGCAGCCCGAGGGGCCGATAAGCGCCGTAACCTGCCCTTTCTGGATTTCCAGATTACAGTCAAACAAGGCTTGCGCTTCACCATACCAAAGGTTGAAATTCTCGATGCTCAGGCAGGGACCGTCTGCACTTTTCTTGACATGGTAAGAGGTTGGTTCGAATTCTATCGTGTCCATGATGCTCTCTCAGAACTGGCCAGTTGCATATTTGCGTTTCAGGCGGTTGCGGACGATGATGGCGGTTGCGTTCATGGCCACGATCAGCGTCAGCAGCAGCAGGGTGGTGACAAACACCATCGGCTTGCCTGCCTCGGAGTTGCGCGACTGGAACCCCACATCGAAGATATGAAAGCCCAGATGCATGAAGCTGCGATCAAGGTGGATAAAGGGGTAGAAGCCGTCAATGGGCAGGGCAGGGGCCAGCTTGACAACACCCACCAGCATCAGTGGCGCCACTTCACCCGCGCCGCGCGCCATCGCCAGGATCATGCCGGTCATGATGCCCGGCAGCGCCTTGGGCAGCACCACATAACGGATCGTCTGCCATTTCGACGCACCACAGGCCAGTGACCCTTCGCGCATGGAGCGTGGTACGGCGGCCAGTGCTTCCTCGGTTGCGACGATCACCACAGGTACCGTCAGCAGTGCCAGCGTCAATGACGCCCACAGAATGCCGCCTTTGCCAAATGTCGGGTTGGGCAGGCTTTCAGGGTAGAATAACTGGTCGATCGTGCCGCCCATCGTATAGGCAAAGAACCCCAGACCAAAAACACCGTAAACAATACTAGGCACGCCAGCCAGATTGTTGACGGATATGCGAACAATCGACGTGACACGCCCCTGTTTTGCATATTCGCGCAGGTAAAGCGCGGTGATCACGCCAAAGGGGGCCACGAAAACCACCATCAGCAAGGTCATGGCGACCGTGCCGAAAATGGCAGGCAGCACGCCGCCTTGTGTGTTTGCCTCGCGCGGCTCGGTCGAGACGAACTCCCACCAGCGTGAGACATAGATGCCGATCTTGCCGGCCAGCCCGATAGTGTTGGCTGGGAAGAAACGCACGATCTGGCTGATTTCCGGTTCAATCGTGCGCCCGCCCACTTCCTCTAGCGTCACCCGGTAGCTTTGGTCGATGGCGCGGATTTCGTTCACACGCGCTTGCAAGACCTGAAACTCGGCCTGCAATTCGGCAATGCGTTGCTGCGATTGTGCAACAACCGGGGCAGCGGCCTCTTCGCCCTGACGTAGAAGCGCGCGGCGCTGGTTCAGGCGCTCGCGTTCGATCAGGTGGTTCAGGCGGCCAATGTCGCTGCGTTCAATCTGGCGAATCTCGTTGAACCGTTCGCGCGCTGCGGCCTGTTCGCGGCGAAAGATGGCTGGGTCATACTCCATCTCCTGCCCTGCGATCTGCATTCCTGCAATCCGGCCAACAAACACGCCCCAGACCTGACGCTCGAAATAGTAGAAATCCTCTGGCTGGGTGACATTTTCGGTCTCGTAATCCGCAACCCACTGGAAATCGTCGCCGTAAAGGTCGAAATTCGCGGTTTGATACAGGGTGCGATAGGCAAAACCGTCATTTGCCTCAACCTCGGCGCGGACATCTGCATCAAGGCGCGGCAGGTCCGGGCGAAAGATCGTTCCGCGACGTTCCACCCCGGCGATCACGCTGCCATCGCTCAACTCGACCCGGTCAATGGGTTTGGGCCAGAACGTTGTAGCGCCATTATACAGCACCATCATCAGAAAGCCTGCAATCAGGATGATCCCAAGCGCCAATGCGCCCCCGAACCCCCAGAGTGCAGGCTCTCCCGCCGCTGACAGATCGGCCGAAAAGCGGCGCACTCGTCTGCCCTTCACTGCGTCTTTCGCGGCAACACCAGCAGCCCCGGCTGCGCCGGATGCGGGCGGCATTTGTTCGTTCAAGCTGGTCATATCTGTCCCCAGGCCCAAGATTTACAGATTGAAGGCGCGCTTGCGAAAGCGCTGGCGGATCAGTTCCGCGCCGGTATTGATGATGAAAGTCATGATGAAGAGCGTCAGCGCCGCAAGGAACAGCACGCGGTAATTGGTGCCGTCCTTCACCGCCTCGGGCAGTTCAATCGCGATATTGGCCGACAGCGTGCGCAGGCCCGAAAAGATATTCCACTCCATGATCGGTGTGTTGCCTGCCGCCATGACCACGATCATCGTCTCGCCCACCGCGCGGCCCATGCCCATCATCACCGCCGAGAATACACCCGATGCCGCCGTGGGCAGCACCACCCAGCGCGCGGTCTGCCACGGGGTCGCCCCGCAAGCCAAGGACGCTGCGCGCAGATGACCGGGCACCGAATTCAACGCATCTTCGGCCAGCGTGTAAATGTTGGGGATCACGGCAAAGGCCATGATGAACCCCACCACCAGCGCGTTGCGTTGCTGATAGCTGTCGATAAATGATCCGCGCGGGTCATAGCCGATCAGCGTCAGGAAGGATGCGAAGGCATAGGACAACAGCATTGCACCCAGCAGCATGGCGATCCAGCGGCCCGCATCGAACATGCCTGCGCGCGAGCGGTCCATGCCGCCGATAATCTCGCGCCAGTGATGCCCGTAGAGCTTGCGAAATGCCCAGCCCACAATCAGATAGGAGAGGGGCAGCAGGATCAGGAACATGAACGGCGTGCCCGTGCCGATGCGCCCTGTCGTCCAGCCCTTGAAGTCACCGTAGAACAGAACCCGCTCGAAACTGGCGCCAAGGCTGGCCGCGACCCATGCTGTGACCAGAATGGAAACGCCCATCAGCACGAATTTAGGGAAGCCGTCATATTTCAGGGCGGTGCTGGCGGGCAGCGCCTGCCAAGCGAAAGCCCCGATCATCAGCCCTGTCGGCAGGGCAAAGAAGCCCAGCAGAACCGCCCCGATCCATTCTTCCACCAAGGGGGCCAGCACAAGTGCCGCGATGAAACCCAGCACCACAGTCGGCAGGGATTCCATCATTTCCATCATTGGCTTGACCGTGCCGCGCACGCGCCTGTCCACGAATTCCGAGGTGTAGATGGCCGCCATCAGCGCGATGGGCACGGCGAACAGCATGGCATAGGTTGCGGCCTTGATCGTGCCGAAAATCAGCGGAACAAGCGAGTATTTCGGCTCTGCCAGGTCGGTGCCCGCGGTGGATTGCCAGACAAAGGTCGGCTCCATATAGCCTTCATACCAGACCTTGCTGAACAGCACGCCCAGCGTGACCTCGGGGTGGCGTTGGGTGTATTGCCACGCCTCGACCTCGCCGCCTTGCGAGACCAGCATAACCCCGTTCGAGCGCGGGAAGATCATCCCGCTGGAATCGGTGTTCACATCGCCGGAACGCGCCAGTTCAAACAGCACCTGATCGGATGTGGAGTGATGCACCCAGACATTACCCTCGGCGTCGATGGCAACAAATTCTTTCTGGCGCTGCGCAGGTGAGACGTCGACAATCGCCGCTGGCATGGCGCGATGCGTGCGCGCGCGGATCAATTCCCGCCCGTCGGTCGTGTCTGCCGTGCCGGTTTGCAGACGGAAAAAAGCGTTCAGCCCGCCGTCTTCGGTTCCCACGATCAGCGTATCTTCGCCCGACAGAAAGGTCATTGCCGTGACCGCGATGCCATCATCGGCGACGCGCCGCGCTTCGGCCAGCATTGGCGCGTTCATGTCGCGCAGGTCATAGCGGAAAACGAACCCGTCACTGCTGGACACAATGGCGCGGTCGCCCGTGCCTGACAGAAGGATATCGGTGACATTTGCATCCGCTGCCAGACCGACCAGTGGCGGCAGATCGGTCGTTGTGGTCGAAACCGTTTCCTGCCCCGTCATCATGTTGATCTGAACGCGCGACTGGCTGACGCGCACCTGATTGTCGGCATCAACGGTTGCGAATGCTATGGTCGGACGTTCGCGCGTTCCGCCGATTCGGTAGTCAATCGCGATGATCGACTGCTCCGAAATTTGCTGCGCTTCACCAAGGTCGATATTTGTGAACAGGGTTCTGAAATCCCCCGTGCCGACTTCGGTAAAGACGCGTCCATCCAGCATCCGGTCGCGTGCGTCGATCTGTGTCAACCCGCTTGGCAGGGCGCGCCGTGCTGTTGTCTCTGTCTCGACACCCAGCGTTGCAAAGCGCACCGTTCCGTCATCAAAGCCAAAGGCGACGCGGTCGCGCTGCAAGGTGCCGGCAACAGTTGTGACACCCGCACCACCGAAATCGAACTGTTCGCGCGCCACCTCCGTGCCAGAGGGGATGTGATAGGTGATCACCCGGCCTTCGGCGGCCACGGCAATGCCAAGTGTCTGGAATTCATCGCCATTTATCCAGATGACATCCTGCTGTGTGTCAAGCTGGTAGCGTGTGTTGCCCTGCAATTCGCCACCCGCCATCAGCGGCATGACCACCCGAAACAGGAACACCATGATCCCGAGAACCGCGACGATGACCATCAGCCCGCCGACTGTGATAACCCCCTGTGCAACGTTTTCGCCAAGCTTGACACTGGTGCGGGTTGTCATGCGGCGCTTGCGCGCAGCCATGCCGCGCTCACTCGTGGTGGGGGCCAAATCGCTCATAATGCGTGTCCATGCCGTTGAAATAAAAAAGAGGTGGAGCGGCAAGCGCCACTCCACCTGATCAGCTCACGACCTCAGTTCAGGCCGAATGCCTCAAGGTCAAGATCTGCAATCCGTGCTGTGACGGGGAAGAAGCCTGCCCGAACGACATCGCTTTGGCCCTGCTGGCTGTAGACATAGCGCACGAATTCAGCGCGCAGTGGCTCCAGCTCGGCATTTGGGTCTACATTCATGTAAACATACAGGAAGCGTGCAATCGGATATGTACCTTCGGGGGCGTCGTCGGTGGTGTAGCAGTTGCCGTCGTCGCCGCGGATATCAAGCGCGCGCACATCAGCGGTGCCATAGCCCACACCCGAGTAGCCGATTCCGCCAATATCGGACGCAACACCCTGAATAACGGTCGAAGAACCGGGCTGTTCACGCACATCGGCGCTGTAATCGCCACCAAACAGAGCCACTTCGCGGAAATAGCCATAAGTGCCCGAAGCCGAGTTCCGGCCATAGGTGGAAATTGCACGGTCGGCCCACTCACCTTCCGCGCCAAGCTCACCCCATGTGGTGATTGCGGCATCTGCACCACCGGCGCGGGTGGATGAGAAGATCGCATCAACTTCCTGCATCGAGATGCAAGTTACAGGGTTGTCGCGGTGCACGAATACACCGATGGCATCAATAGCGCCGCGCATCGGCAGCGGCTCAAAGCCGTAACGCGCTTCGAATTCTTCAATTTCGGACCCGCGCATTGGGCGCGACATCGGGCCGAACTGAGCCGTCCCTTCGACCAGTGCGGGAGGAGCAGTTCCAGAACCGGCACCCTGAATCTGCACAGCAACATTCGGATAGAAGCTGCGGAAGCCTTCCGACCACAGCGTCATCAGGTTGTTGAGCGTGTCCGACCCGATCGAGGTCAGGTTGCCGGACACACCCGAAATAGCTTCATAGTTGGGCAGGTTGGGGTCGATGTTCTGGGCGTTGGCAGCGCTGGTCAGGGCCAGCGCGCTTGAGGCAAGCAGCAGCGAAAAACGTGTCATGTCATCTCCTGTCACGTTGTGACGTCAGTTTTTAAAAATAACGTGCCAACGCAGACCATCAGCACGACACGCACTGCCTAGCGCGGCGATGTGACAGGGATACTAAGGTTTTGTAACAGTCATATGACAACGGCGCGGGCGATCTGCGCAAATGCGTCAGCTATTGCCTTCGGCAATACGCATACAGGGTCGTGCGGCGTTATACTGATGGCACGGGTCGGTTGTCGCGCACACGGAATGTGTTGATCTTGCGCCGGTCTTCCTCTGGGGGCAGGCCGTAGGTTTCCAGATAGCGCTGGCGAAAGGGGCTGGCGCTGGCATAGCCGATGGCAAGCGCGATTTCGTTCATGGATTTATTGGAATACATCACCAGTTGCCGCGCGGCGGCCAGACGCAGGTTGCGGTAATAGGTCAGGGGGCTTTTGCCGGTCAGCGTCTTGAACAACCGTTCCAGATGGCGCGGTGACAGGCTGATCTGGTCACAGATATCGGCAATGCTGATCGGGTCTTCCAGATTCTCTGACATGATCTGCACGGCACTGGCAACAGGTTCGGGCAACATGTCGGATGTTGCAGCCGCGCGCAGGGCCGGGATTTTCTGGCGCACGCCTGCCCCCCGCACCAGCGGATGCTGGAACCAGCAGGCGACCTCGGTCATGACCTCTGGTCCAAGGCGCTGGTCGATCAGCATCAGCGCTGCGTCAAAGGCCGCGGCGGCCCCGGACACTGTCAGCCGCCGTCCTTCGGCGACGATCACCTCGTCCGTGCTGCGCAACTCCGGGAATTCATCTGCAAAGGCATTGGCATAGCACCAGTGCACCGAGGTGAGATGCCCCTCTAACAGGCCCGCACGCGCCAGCGGAAACACCCCGCCACTGACACCGCCCAGAACCGTGCCGTGCCGTTCCGCCGCGCGCAGCGCGGCATTGCCCGCGCGCGGGTTGGCAAAGCCGCCATTGGGCGGGGATAGAACGATCACATGGTCCATCCCGCGCAAGGCTGTCAGATCGGTCGATGGATGAAAGGCGACCTTGGCGCTGCTTTCCACCGGCGCGCCATCTTCCGTTATCAGCGACCAGCGAAACGCCTCGCGCCCAGATATCTCGTTGGCGGCGCGCAATGGCTCTATCATCGAGGTCAGGCAGGCCATCGGAAAGCCCGGAAAGATCAGAAAACCCAGATGCAGGTTTTCAGTCTGTCGTTGTGCGTCACTAAGCTGCTGCCGCATTGCTTAACCTTCTTGTTGCCCTGTCAGCACATCGCGTCAAAAGGCCCTGTCTTGCCTTGTAACGCTGTCTTAGCAAACATTCCATAAAACGGCGGCGGCGCAAAGCGGTCGCAACTCCCTTTCGCGCATGTCAGGTCTTGCACGGTCCGGTCGAATGGCGCACAACCAGATTTACAGGCAGTTGCACGCTGCGATCGGGCATATTCGTCGTGTCCTCCAGTCGCAGCAGCATCAGCGCCGCAGTCTCGGCCCCGATGCTGGCGGCTGGAATATCTACCGTGGTCAGCGAAGGTGCCAGATGTGCGGCGAAATCGACATTGTCGATCCCCGCAAAGGAAATGCTTTCGGGCACATCAATGCCGCGCCCCTGTGCCTCGATCATCGCGCCAATTGCCAGAAGGTCCGCTGTTCCGATAATCGCGCTGGGGCGTGGCACCATTTCCAGCAGGGTCATGCAGCCTGAACGCCCTGCCGAAAGGGTCAGGGGTTGCTGGCTGATCTGGGTCTGGGCCAGAACAATGTCATTCTCCAGCAAAGCCGCGCGGATACCGTTCACGCGCGCGGCCTGCCGGTCATTGTTGCGTAGGTGGCCGCAAATCACCCCGATCCGACTGTGCCCCAGATCCATCAGATATCGCGTGACCAGATAACCGGCCTGATAGCTGTCGACGAGTACCCTGTCGAAACCAGAGCGCCCCTCCCACATCTGGATCAAGGGAACATCAGCGGCATCAATCAGGGTTCGGGTGGATTGCGGCCTGTCGCCGCCCACAACAACCAGCCCATCCACCCCATGCGAGATAAGCTGGGCAAGGGCGCTGGCTTCATTGGTGGAATCATATTCATGGGACGCAATCAGCAACTGATACCCATTTGCACTGAAGGCTCGCTGCATTTCCTGCAAGGTTGCCGAAAAGATCGGTGAATTCAGCGTCGGCACCACCACGCCGATTGTATTGGACCGGCCCGACACAAGCGCGCGGGCGCGCCGATTTGGGACATAGCCCAGACGCGCGGCAACATGGCGGATTCGCTCTAAAGTGTCGGGTTGCAACAGCCCCGGCTGCGACATGGCACGCGACACGGTCGCGATGGAGGTTTCCGCCTCTCGCGCCACATCGGCAAGTGTGGGCTTTCGCCTTGATGACATTCTTTCATCTCGTTTATGAAAATTTACATAACCATTTTTAGCTTAATTTTTCAATAAAACAATAAATATATATTTTAAAGTTGACAGGTCGTTGTGAAATATGAAAGCGTTTGCATAGTCTTTGAGGGGGGATGTCGTGCCGCGCAGGGTTTCAATCGGATTGATTACGATTCTTGGGGTCTGTGTCATCTGGTATGCGATGACCACCGGCCTTGGTATCATCCCGTCGGGCCGTTTTCCGTCACCTGCTGAAACATGGTCGGCATTCATTCATGTGTCGGGGCGGGGCTATGGCGGCGGCGATCTGACGATGCATGTCTACAACTCGTTGCGCCTTGTCGTTCTGGGCTTCCTGTTTGCGATTGTTACCGGTGTGCCGCTGGGCCTGCTGATGGGCTGGAGTCGCACGGCAGAGGCGCTGATCAACCCTATCTTCCTGATTATTCGCCCAATCCCGCCACTTGCATGGATTCCGCTTGCGATCCTGTGGCTGGGCCTTGGTGATGCCGCCAAGATGATGGTGATCTGGTTCTCGGCCTTCGTGCCTTCGGTAATCAATACCTATGCCGGTGTGCGCAATATTGACCGCCCTGTGATCGAGGCGGCCTATATGCTGGGTGTGCCAAAGACGCGCTTTGTGGGCGAGGTTCTGATCCCCGGTGCCAGTCCGATGATCTTCACAGGGTTGCGGCTGTCGCTTCAGGCATCCTGGACCACGCTGGTCGCGGCAGAGCTGGTGGGTGCGTTCTACGGCATTGGACGGGTTCTGAACGTGGCGCAGCAAGACTTGTATCCGGGCATGATTCTGGTGGGGATGATCGCAGTTGCCATATTGGGTTGGGGCACCACGCGCCTGTTGGGTGTGGCCGAAACCTATGCGCTGCGCTGGAATACCGCCGCTCTGGCTGCGAAAGGATAATCCCATGCAAAAGCAGATCTCCTTCAGGCAATCGGTGGTTTTGGGGCTTTTGGGCTTGGCCAGCTTTATCGGGCTGTGGCATGGTCTGGCCGTCAGCGGGATGATTTCGAATGTCTTTCTACCCTCGCCGGTTGAGGTTTATGACCGCTTTACCACCTTGCTGGACCGCCGCTTTGCAGGTGCGACCTTGCAGGGGCATCTTTTCGCAAGTTTCCAGCGTTTTGCCTATGGTTTCCTGCTGGCGGCCTTGATCGGCATTCCTCTGGGCCTGCTGATGGGCTGGTATCAGCTCCTGGATGAAATTGTCTCGCCCCTGTTTGACGCGCTGCGCTTTGTCGCGCCGATTGCATGGGTGCCGTTCGCGGCGCTGTGGTTCGGCACAGGCATTGGCGGGCCGATCATGATCATCTTTGCGGGGGCCTTTCCGCCCTGTGTCATCAACGCCTATCGCGGCGCGAAATTCGTCGATCCGCGCCTGATCGAGGCGGCGAATATGCTGGGCACGCCTTCGCATCGGGTGATCCGCGAAGTGCTGCTGCCTTCGTCCGTGCCCTCTATCATCTCGGGACTGCGCGTCTCGGCAGGTCTTGGCTGGCAATCACTGGTGGGGGCCGAGTTGATCGTGGCCTCTGCCGGGGTCGGCTACATGATGGTGCAAGGGCAGGCGAATGTTTCAACGACGACAGTGATGGCCGGGATGGTCGCAATCGGGCTGGTAGGGCTGGCGCTGGACAGCGCGCTACGGCTGGCCGAACGCATCATCCAGCGCAGGCGCGGTCTGGAAAACTGACAGGGATAATTGGGGGTAATCGAATGGGTGTGATCCAGTTCAAGGACGTGAACAAGATTTTCGGGCCGCGCGAGACAGGGTTTCAGGCGCTTCAGGACATCAATCTTGAAATCCGCGACAAGGAATTTGTGGCCATCGTTGGCCCGTCTGGTTGCGGCAAAACAACCTGCCTGCGCATGGTCGCGGGGTTCGAGCCTGCGACCGATGGCATGGTCACGGTGGATGGCACGCCGATCAAACGCCCCGGCCCCGACCGCGCCGTGGTGTTCCAGCAATTCGCGTTGTTTCCGTGGAAATCGGTCTATGACAATATCGACATGGGGCTGCGCAACCTCAATGTCAGCCGGTCCGAGCGCGAAGCGCGGATCGCCGACATCCTGACCCTGATGAACCTGACCCAATATGCCAAGCATTTCCCGCACCAGTTGTCGGGCGGTATGCAGCAGCGGGTCGCGATTGCGCGCGCCTATGTGCTGGACCCTGATGTGCTGCTGATGGACGAACCTTTCGGCGCGCTGGATGCGCAGACCCGCGTGGTCATGCAAGAAGAGCTGGTGCGCCTTGCGCGCAAGAACCCGCGCACGGTGCTGTTTATCACCCATGCAGTGGAAGAGGCCGTCTATCTGGCCGACCGCGTGGCGATCATGACGCGCGCACCGGGGCGGATCAAGGAAGTGTTGGACGTTGCCAGTATTCGCAATGCCGAAGACTGGGACAGCCATGAAAAGATCGAGGATGTGATGGACCTTGAAAGTTTCGTGCATCTGCGCACGCATATCTGGCGCAGCCTGCGCGAGGAAAAGGCGGCGCAACACGCCTGAAATATTGAACGACCACAACAGAGGAGGAACTAACCCATGAAACTGACTTTCAAAGCGCTGGCCCTTGCGACAGCGGCAAGCTTTGCGGCCCATGCACCTGTGCAGGCGCAGGATCTGACGCCGATCAACCTGAGCTATCAGCCTGCATTGTATTGGGCACTGCCATTCTATCTGGCGACCGAATTCGGCTGGTGGGCCGATGTTGGCCTTGACCCAAGCTTCACCACTTTCCCTGCAGGCGCGCCGCAGATTGCAGCCGCGCAGGCCAATGACTGGGATGTGGGCGGCACAGGTTCGGTTCCCGCCGTGTTGGGTGCGGCCCGTTTCGGGCTGCTGACCGTTGGCATCACCAATGACGAAAGCCGCGGCAATGCGCTGATGGCGACCAATGACGCGATCGAGGGGTTTCGGGCAGACCCGGAAAGCATTCGCGGCGAGCGGATTTTGCTGACCACCAATTCCACCGTTGATTTCGCCACCCAGTCCTGTCTGGAACAGTGGGGCCTTAGCCAGTCTGATGTGGAATATGTCAATCTGGCGCAGGCGCAGGTGATCACAGGTGTGATTGCAGGCGAAGGCAAGCTGGCGGGCGTCTGGGCGCCCAACACCTATACATTGCAGGAACGCGCCAACAGCGACTACCTGTGTTCGGGTGCGG
>SLAT01000231.1 GCA_007126715.1 Roseinatronobacter sp. | reverse complement strand
GCCCAACTCGGCAAAGGTCTGCACGCCCGGCATGCTTTCAAGCCGGTCTGCTGTCAGCAAGGCGATGGGGCGGACGCGGCCAGCCTGCCAGAAACTCATTGCCTCGGAGGGGTTGTTGACGGTTGCATCAATATGACCACCGGCAAGTTGGGTGGCAACCTCGCCACCACCGCCCATAGGGACGTAGGTGTGGCGGATGCCGAATTCCCGTTCCAGCAGCGCGGTTACCAGACTGTCCTCTTGCCCAGAGCCTGTGCCACCCATGCGCCAAGCGCCGTCAGCGGCGTTCACAGCCTCTATATATTGCTCCAGTGTTTCGATCCCGCTATCCACATTGACCCATAGTGCAAATGTGTCGACAGCCATGCGGGCAATCGGGGTAAATTCTTCGATATTCACGCCGATATCGGTTTGAATCGGGGTGGTGAAATAGCTGTTCAGTGTTGCCATTATGATATGCGGATTGGCCGGGTTATCCTTGAGGTAGCGCAATGCCTCGGCCCCTGATCCGCCGCCTTTGTTCACGGGCATAAAGGGCATGCGTGCCAGCCCTTCTTGCTGGATGATCGTTTGGAACAACCGCGCAAGTCGGTCTGCACCGCCGCCCTGACCGGCCATGATGACCATTTCGACAGGGCGGTTGGGCTGCCAATCCGAAGCGTGGGCGGGCAGGGCTGCTGTAAGTGCTGCTGCGGCGGCAAGGCTCAATGCCGTGCGGCGCGAAAAATT
The DNA here is from genome assembly GCA_007126715.1 of Roseinatronobacter sp. Lineage (GTDB taxonomy): Bacteria > Pseudomonadota > Alphaproteobacteria > Rhodobacterales > Rhodobacteraceae > Roseinatronobacter. The sequence goes on along the minus strand of SLAT01000231.1, from coordinate 2,253 downwards.
GATAGTCATGATCTTGGTCTCCTCCCAAAGACACTGATGCATGTGGCGAAACAATATTCCGGCATCAGCTTGCAGAACGAAATATTGTGACCATAGAAATTTTCCAACATCATTCGTGTCACGTTGTAAATTTTGTTTTTTAACAGAAATCGAAATGGTTAAATGTGTTGTGCTGAAGCGGTTATTTTTGTTGAAAAATCTGTGCTCCGCGGCGAGAACCCCTCTCGCCTAGCGATCTGCTTACGTGCTAGCGTCGCGCGTCTGGTCACCATATTTCGACCGTGACATCGCGAAGGGAGGAAATTCGCATGCCACTAAAAAGTATTCTTGTTGCCTTTTCCGGGGATGTCTCAAGCTGTAGCGCGCTTGACTTTGCGCTGCGCTTGCAGACGCGCTACCACGCGCATGTCACGGGTGTTGTCTGGCACGGTCCACTGCCATTGGAAAGCCGCCACCGCGCGTTCTTGAGCAAGGATGTCGCAACGATGCTGACAGGTCGCGCCGACGAGGCCGCACAGCGCATAGGTGCTGAATTTGCAGAACAGGTCGCGGGTTTTGGCAATCCGGACAACGCCACGTTCATCGACCTTCATGAAATCGAAAGTTTCAGCCTGCCGCGGCAGGCGCGCGCTTATGATCTGGTGGTCATGACACGGCATGCCGCCGAAGTTGGCCGTGAACATGCCGAGATACGCCCCGATGTTGTGGCGCTACGCAGCGGCCGTCCTGTGATTACCGTGCCAGATGATTACACGGCTCAGGTGCCAGCGCATGTGGTCTTGGCCTGGGATGGTAAGCGTGCGGCGGCACGGGCCTTGGGCGATCTGCTGAATGTGATGCCGGGCACCGAGAAGGTTACCGTCGTCAGCGTGGCAAAGAAACCTGAACCAAAGCCCGAAGCGGGCGATGATGTGGTCGCTTATCTTGCGCGGCACGGGGTCGAGGCGGAGTGGGTGCACCGCGATGCCGGGCGTAGACGGATTACGCATACGCTGCTGGATTTCTGCGCCGAAGTCGGTGCCGACATGCTTGCGATGGGGGCGTATGAGCACAGCAAGTTCAGCGAAGATCTGCTTGGCGGGGTCACGCGCGACATATTGTCGGATGCGCGCTTGCCGGTGATGATGTCGCACTGATCTGCCCCCTGACCGACCGAGTGTGAACATGGCGCGGAGGTGGTGCAACCACTTGGCACGCCATCAGAGTTTCGGACAGAAACAAAACCCGAATGGAGACTGATTCCTTTCGGTTCAGCCAGTCTTGAGCGCATATGTCTGAAGGCTGGACATGAAGGTTTCAAGAAATTCCAGTGCGATCATTGAGGGTTGTTTATGGATGGGCCGAACCAGCGAAAGCCGATGAGGGATTACCGGAGCAAAAGGGCGAAATTCGATTCCCCTGCCGATATATTGCGCGGCGTCCAATTCGCTGATGACTGAAACGCCCATGCCGCGGCGAACAAATTCGCAGGCCGTCGTGAATTGCCGTGCTTCAATGAAGGTGTTCAGGCTTTTGCCGTCCGCCACAAAGGCTTCGCTCAGCAGTCGGTAAAACATGCTGTCGCGTCTGGTATTTATAAGTTTCTGGTCCGACAGATCACGTGGACGGATCACCTTGTGACGCCCAAGTGGATGGCCTTGTGGAAAAATGCAAACCGTGCGGATATCAATCGTCTCGCTTTCAACCGCTGGATGACCTTCGAACCCATCTGTGATGCCGACGTCAAACTGTTCACCGACCATCCATTCCAGAATGCGTTCGGGGCGATCAGGCTCTATTGTTACCCGGACGCCCGCGCGCTGTTCGAGGAAAACGGCAAGCACGCCGGGAAGGTGGCTGATGGCGAACCCTGGCAAACATGCGATTCGCAATTCTCCGGCCTTGTTTTGGGTAATGTTGCGCCCCGTCTCTGATATCCGGGTCAGAAGTTCCAGACTGCGCCGGATATCGGGCAAAAGGAATCGCGCTTCCTGAGTGGGCACAAGGCGTCCGTCGCGACGGTCAAACAGTGCGAATCCAAGCGCTTCTGTCAGATCGGCGATCAGGCGACTGACTGCTGGTTGCGAAATATCCAAGGCCTGGGATGCACGTGTCATGGAGCCATGCTCGACCACTGCAAGAAAGGCTTCAAGTTGCCGCGGGCTGAGTTGAGTGTGCATTTTTGCCAATACTCTGGTTCTGGATGCCAGATATATAATAAACTGTTATGGTGTGTAACCGATAAATTGTCTTGTCTTATGATTGTTACAATGC
>SLAT01000085.1 GCA_007126715.1 Roseinatronobacter sp. | reverse complement strand
CAGTTGCGCCAAGGCGGTGTAGTTGTCTGGGGGTCATGTGGGCCTCCTGTTCGTGTTACTAGGTCTTGAACGACTGCAAGGCCGTCGCCATGCATGCTTACGCGTGTCGCATATGACCGTAACAGGAGCGTGAGAAATTGCTTTGATGCAGATCAAGTTTTGGAAGCGTTCTAAATAAGTATCTAACGAGCATCATTAATTGTGCTTCACTAAATCATCGGGGGCCAAGGTCGGTCACCTTCTGCCTTGATCCAGGATTTCACCCATTCGGGCAACTCCGGGCTAAGCTCTGGCTGGCCCATTGCGCGCAAAACCTGCGCGGGCGGCACGATGCCCTGTGTCGAAGTGATGGCCGAGCGGATCAGGATGTGATTGGCGCATTCGTCCCCCTTCCACATGCCCTGTTCGGTATAAAGAAACCGCGTGTCCCAACCGATACACCGGCTGCGCAACTCGAACCGCTCGAACGCGCGCACGCGGCGGCGGTAGCGGGTCGAATTGCCTGCAACAGTAATGCCCCAGCGGTTCTGGCGCAGCACATCAATAAGCCCGGTGCGCATGGCCATCGGAATGCGGCCCAGATCATACAGCGTCAGCGTGCGGCCATTGTTCAATTCCACCCAAGGGTCCAGATCCCAAGGCCAGCAACGGTGAGAGGACACATGCAGATCGCAGACCCCAAGGCGCGGGGCATTGCGGTATTTCAGCATTTCCTTGGCAAATCGGACGAAGGGGTACATCGGCATTCTCCTTTCCAGACGCGGTGCCGCAAGGGCAGCGCAGCGTCAAGGCCGGCCGTGGGGTTATGTTGCCAGCTTTTCCAGCAGGGCGGGGCCAAACCGCGCCACGCGCGCGGGGTCCATGCCCTTGATCCGCGCCAGCTCTGCCTCTGTCCGGGGCTGTGCGGTTGCGATAGCACGCAAGGTCGCGGGTGATAGCGTCAGCAACTTTTCGGTTCCGTCCGGCCCGCGTTCCAGATCGCGCGCGAGGATGAACAGCGCATCATACAGATCGCCCGCTTCCCGACCTGCCAGCTTGCGCCGCTGGGGGTGCTGGGGGGCTGGGGTGGCCCCGGTAATGATTTCCAGAAAGCTGGCGCCGTAGCGTTCAAGTTTGGTCGCGCCCACACCGGAAACACGCGCCATTTCATCCATATTGGCAGGCCGTGTTTCTGCCATCTCGATCAGGGTGCGATCAGTGAAAATAACATAGGCAGGCACGCGGGCGTCTTCGGCGAGGGCGCGCCGTTTGGCCTTGAGCGCGGAAAGAAGCGGCGCGTCTTCGTCCGAGACAAGTGATTTCACCGCAGGGCGGTCCTGTGCGCCCGTGACCGTATCTTCGCGCAGGTGTATTTCCGCCTCTCCACGCAGGATCGGGCGGGCTGTTTCGGTCATGCGCAGGGCACCGTGGCGTTCTGGGTCGGGGCGCACCAGATCGCGGCCCATCATCTGGCGAAACACCACCTGCCATTTGGCGCGGCTCAGGTCTTTTCCGGCGGCAAAGGTTGGCAGGGCATCATGCCCGCGCTGGACGACCTTGGGGGTGGAATTGCCCAACAGAATATCAATCAAATGCCCTGCGCCAAAATTCTCGCCTGTGCGCAGAATGGCCGATAGCGCCTTGCGCACGGGGGTGGTGGCGTTGAACAGCTTGGCAGGGATCGCGCAGAGGTCACAATTCCCGCAGGGTTCCGATGCGTCGCCGAAATAGGACAGCAACACCTGACGGCGGCAGCCCGTCGCTTCGGCCAGGCCCAAAAGCGCATTCAGGCGGGCATGATCTGCCTGTTTACGTTCCAACGGGGCCGGGCTTTCATCGATCTGCGACCGGCGCAGGCGAATATCATCAGGACCGAACAGCGTCAGCGTATCAGCGGGGGCACCATCACGGCCCGCACGGCCGATTTCCTGATAATAGGCCTCGATGGATTTGGGCAGATCGGCATGGGCCACCCAGCGGATATCGGGCTTGTCCACCCCCATGCCAAAAGCCACGGTTGCCACCACGATCAGGTCATCTTCGCGCTGAAACAGGTCTTCTACCATGCGCCGCGCATGTGCTTCCATTCCGCCGTGATAAGCGCGCGCATTATGGACTGCATCGCGCAGCCCTTGGGCAAGCGACTCGGTCCGGGCGCGGGTGCCGCAATAGACAATGCCCGATTGCCCCTTCTGCGACCGTGCATAGGCCAATATCTGGTCACGGGGCTTGTTCTTGACGGCAAAATTCAGCCGGATGTTGGGCCGGTCAAACCCGCGCAGGAAGATTTTCGGCGCGCCCCCGTCAAACAACCGCTTGATAATCTCGGCGCGGGTTTCGGCATCGGCGGTGGCCGTAAAGGCGGCCAACGGTACATTCAGGGTGCGACGCAAGTCACCCAGCCGCAGATAGTCGGGGCGGAAATCATGGCCCCACTGGCTGACGCAATGCGCCTCATCCACCGCAATCAATCCGCAGCGCGCGCGGCGCAGCATGTCAATCGTGCCGCCCGATGCCAGTCGTTCAGGCGCGATGTAAAGCAGCTTCAATTCATTGCGCGACAGGGCCTGATAGACAGCATCGGTTTCCGCTTCGGTATTGCCAGAGGTCAGCGCGCCTGCCGCAACACCCAGTTCCTGCAAGGCGCGCACCTGATCGCGCATCAGTGCAATCAGCGGGGAAATCACGACAGTCAGCCCCTCGCGACATAGCGCGGGCAATTGGAAACACAGCGACTTGCCGCCGCCGGTGGGCATAATGGCCAGCGTGTCCTGCCCGGCGATTACGGCCTCGACAATCTCGGCCTGACCGGGGCGAAAGGCGGGAAAGCCGAAAACACGCGACAGGACCGCGTCAGGCGGCTGGGCATCGGCAACGGGAAGGGGGGACGACATCAACCTAGATAAATGCTGCCGCGTTGTTAATCAGGATGACGCGGATCGCATAAATCGCAATCAATGCGATCAGGGGCGCAAGGTCGATCCCGCCCAGATCGGGCATGAACTG
>SLAT01000065.1 GCA_007126715.1 Roseinatronobacter sp. | reverse complement strand
TCTCGGTCAGTCGCACCCCAAGATAGCCGGCCTGCTCCCCTTCCAGTTCCTGTAACATGCCACGCGCGATCAGCTTGTCGCCGATATACAGCTCAACCGGATCATCGACCCTGCGATCCAGAACAAGCACCGAGTCGCGACGCAATTTCATCAGGTCACGTACGATCGGGCGCGCGCGTCCAACGGAAATCGCGATCTCAATCGGAACCTGATTGAGAATGCCGCTGGTCATGTCACGCTCTTCCATATGCTGTCTCCTGTTCAATATATTTGCTGTGATGCTGCGCGAACATCTCGCGCATCCTCTGAAGAAGGCCACTCAGGTCGATTTCCCGTTCCTGACTGTCCAGTCGAAGTGAAAGTTGCGATTCAGAAAAACTGGGCTCTTCGATCAATTCGATCTTTATCTGGGTGCAGGATGCGACCACCTCTGCCAATCGGTCACGGGCGCAAGGTGCGCAAACGAGCTGGATTTCTGCGTGCGTATTCTGCGCGACCACGGATGCCAACTCTGCCGACAGAAACGCCGGCAGGGCGAGATGTGCTGCCTCTGGCAACAGTTTTTCCAGCATCGCATGGGTCAGTGCAAGGAAAGAGCCAACCAGCGCCTGATGCGCTTCATTGTAGCTAAAACAGATTGCCTGTAGCGCCTCTTGCGCTGCGATATTGCGCAATTCGTCTTCATTGCGCATATGCTCCAACGCATCCTGCCACCCTGCCGCATAGCCTTGCTCATAGGCTTGCTCGCGCAGTTTCTCGGCCTGAAACCTGTCCAGCAAAGGGCCTTGCGCGTCCATCTGACCAAGATCGAAAACCTCAAGGTTCAGCAGGGCTTGCTTCATGACGGCTCCTTGCGTTCATCCATCCAGTGCCGCAACACCTGAACCGAATCGTCGCCACGTTCCGCAATCAGGCGGCGCATGCGTTCAACGGGATCATCGGTTGGCGCAAACGCATCGTTGCCTATTGCATCAAACTCTGTCGGACCGGCATTCGACGTCTCCAGAAGTGTGGGAGAAAAAGAATCAAATGCCCCCCCCGAGACCGCGTCGCCCTTAGACTCGGCGATGGCGCGCAAGATCGGTCGAAGCACAAAGAGCGCGATCACGATCAGCGCGGCCAGCAGGAATGCCCATTTGATCAGCGACATCAGGTCCAGATTGTTGAGCGAGAGAAAACCCGTCCTTGCCTCGGTTCCGATGGCAGCAACAGGCTCGAAAGGCAGCGAACGCAGGGTGATGACATCTCCGCGCTCCTCATCAAAGCCGACAGCAGAGGCCACCAGTTCGCGCAAGGCTTCGAGTTCTTCGGGCGGGCGTGGGGCCCATGAAATCGTGCCGTCTTCTGCGGGGCTACGCACCCCGTCGATCAATACCGCAACGGTCATGCGCCGGATTGAACCAGGGTTGCGCTCAATCTCGCGGCGCGTTTCGGAAACTTCGAAATTCGTGCGCTGGCGTGTTTGGGTTTCGCGCGACTCGGCGCTGCCATCCACCGCCGCTGCGTCCCCGTCAGGCAGATTGCTGGCGACCGTGACACCTTGCTGGCGCGAATCCGTGCTTGTGCTGTTGTTCTCCTCCACTTCGCTGCTGATCGCAACGCGCGTTTCTGGGTCAATCCGGCGCTCGTGAATCACCTCTTTGTCGGTCAATGTCTCGATACTCAGTTCGACCACGGCACGACCGTGGCCGACATGCGCCTCAAGCAGACGCTCCACGTTGCGACGCAGCTCTTGGGTCCGGTCACTGCTGGAGCCTGCGATTGAAACATCAGCTTCGGGACCGTAGACAAGCCCCCCTGCACCATCAATCACAGACACATGTTCCGGCGTCATCCCGGCCACAGCAGAGGCGACAAGATACCGGATCGCACGCGCTTGCGCCGCGTTCAGCGCAGCAGAGGTTGTGGTGACTGTCACAGAAGCCGTCGGCACGCCGTCACGCCGGAAACCGGATGAACTGGCTTGCGCGATGTGTACGCGCGCTGTTCGGATATGCGGGCTTGCGACGATAGTGCGCGCCAACTCACCCTCTTTCGCGCGCCAGTAGGCCGCATCGAACATCTGCGAGGTTGTGCCAAATCCGGTCAGCGACTCAAGCAATTCATACCCTGAATGCGAATTTGCCGGCAGACCATTTGCCGCCAGCATAAGCCGCGTCTCATCACGCACCCTGGACGGCACAAAAATTGCATCTGCGCGCACGTCATAAGCAATGCCCCGCGCCTCCAGGGTTTGTATGATCTCTCCTGCCGCCGCCTCTTCCAGGCCCGAATAAAGCAGCGACATGCCTGGCGCAGTCGCGACCTTCACAAGCATCATGATCATCGCAAACATCGCGACACTGGAGCCAACGGCCATTATGCGCCGTTTTCCATCCAATGCGTTCCATACAGACTGAAGCTGCTGCACTGCGAATCTCCTTCATATCGGCTTCTGCCGTCAGAAGGGTTTTCGCAGCCATCGCTTAACATTCGGTTAGTTACATTGTGCCAAAACAGGACAGTCCGAAGTTTATGGAAAAATGTCATGTCCGAACTCGCAGAACCCACGGATGCAGCTCAAACGCAACCATCCAAGAAGGGAAAGCTCATCCCCATCCTGTTGGGGCTTGTCGGGGCAATCGGTCTGGGCGGTGGGGCCTTTTATGCTGTGTTTACTGGCCTTGTTCTGTCACCGAACACCCAATCCGCTGCCCCTGCGCAAATTGTACAGGATTTCAAATTTGTACCGATCGAAGTGATCACCATCTCGCTCCCTCCCCAAAGCGGAGCAAGGTTTCTACGATTCGCAGGACAAATCGAAGTCGCAGAGTCCTCTCTTGAGAAGATGGTGCATATGCAACCTCGATTTGTTGACCTGATAAATACCTACCTTCACGCTGTCGATATTGATGATCTCAGAGAGCCGGCCGCTCTGATTAGGCTGCGCGCACAAGTGTTGCGTCGCCTCCAGATGATTGCTGGCGAAGGGCATGTCAGGGACTTTCTCATTACTG